>NZ_WXWO01000047.1:0-8617 GCF_009904845.1 Vibrio sp. V38_P2S17PM301
AAACAGGATAAACTTAAATAGAATAAACTTATTAAACCAATGCTAATTCATTGTTATTTAAGATATAGATTCGCACATAATGAGATCTTAATCCCACTAATTCGTTATTTTCCTTTTTTTATTAAAATATAATAAGCAAACTCCACGGGCTTATTTATTAAGTGCAAATCAATAAACATCCATATAAGAAAATACTCATAAAGCTTATTAGAAAATAATAAATAAACTTTATGAGCAGCCTAAAATAGGACACAACAATGAAAAAACGGCACCTTTCTGCGAGTGTCATTGCACTCGCTTTGGTTGGCGCTTTGGCACCTGCACACGCTGAAGACACGCTGAAGGCTTACACCTCGACCCTGCTAGAACTGGATGATAGCGACGCTCGCGCTAAAAAAATCCGCTTAATTTACTCCCTGGAAAACGTCTGGAATCAGACTTTACTGCCGAATGGCGCCAAAGAAGCGAAATTGATCCTAAACGGCGGCTCAGGTTTCGATATGACGAACGTTCCGAACAAAGAACAAATCTATGGTTTCGCGTTCGGTGGGGATTACCGCTACACGGTTCCAACAGCGTTTAAGTTGGCGTTAAGCTACCTCAATGGTGCACCTCTGCGTCATATGAGTCACGCTCCGGAAAATACCATTGCAACAGCATCGGTAAGCGAATCGCTGGACTTTAACCTGGGCTTTACCGCGTCACAGTCTCCATCAATAAACGGTGGTATTTCCTGGAGCAATCGAGTGACTTACGATCAACCAGAGTTCCAGACGGTTGCGGACTTTAACCAGACCAACGAGAGCATCAGTTGGTTAATCGAAAACCGCACCATCCGTAACCACACGCCAGCAAAAGACTGGTTACTGTATCGCTGGACCAGCTGCGACATGGGCAACCTGATTGACTATAACGAACTGCCTGTTGTCATGCGTTCTGACTTCAAACCACAGGTCGGCGCGGTTTACCGTAAAAATGACATTCAGGATGGTCAGGAAACAACAGAGATCAAACTGGTCGCAGGCTGGCGTAAAACCAACTACTACTTTGGTCGCGACTGGTGCAGTTGGTACACCACTCCAGAAAATACCTGGAAGAAAAACCACGACAGCAGTCAGTGGACCGAAACCAGCCGAGCCGTAACCATCGCCTGGAACGACGCGCTCTACCATTAACAGTTTTGCCGGTGGCCACAAACTGATGACGTGTGGTTGCCGGCTTTTTCCTGCGACGAATAACGGCAAGATAATTCCAATGGCAAACAAAAAATCACTCCTGATTGGTAGCGCGCTGACCGTGTGTGCCGCACTCGGCATCCTCTGGTTGAGTTCGACACCAGCGACGTCGCCAGCCGACATTGAAGCAGCCATCGAGGCACAAAATGAGACTCCCCCCACTGAGACAGCAGTGGTGCCAGCCTCAAACTCCGATGACACCCAAACTGTCGCGTCCGTCTCACCCATACCAGCTCACGTCGATGTGGTTTCTGAGACGGTTGAAACCACCCCATGGTTGTCAGCCCCAATCACACCACTGAGTAATGAACTGTACGACTTCATTGAAGCGGAAGAAGTGAGCTACATCAGTGCCACAGATTATCCCTTTGATGAGCACAAACAGACTCAGTTGCGAGCGTTAATCAAACAAGGTTCGATGATCATGTTTGACAATACGGATCCAGATTACCTGGACAGCTACGGAGTCAGTGAAACAGAGGTGGTCTCAGAGTATTTCGGTACCGCGTCTGAAGGTGATGTGATCATTGCAACGGGCGTCACCAGAGAAGATGGCAGTATTCACTATCTGGTTTTGCCGCTGAGAAATACAGACGACGCAGACACTAGCCAATTGATAGAGGATACCAAACTGGCGGTCACTCTGCTGAAAGAGCAAAAAACCGATCTGGCGTCCGCCAATCGGTCAGAATAACCCACCAACCGCAGCAACGCTGCGGTTGTTTATTGCAAGGCCTGAGTCAGCCAGTGACAAAAGTGATCCGAAATCGGACTCTGGTGACGCACAATCAGGTAATGCCCTCCCTCCGTTACCAGGCCATACTCTCCGACCCGACACAAGGCTCCCTGCCTGAGCGCTTCCTGCACCAGCACATCACGCACCATGAGCACACCAAGATGGTTGACCGCCGCTTCCACCGCTAACAAGGTATGATCAAACTGTATCGACATGGTTAAACGGCGCTTTGCCAATCCATACTGGCTGAACAGCTGTGCCCAATTCTCCTGATAACCGCTGATCGCCAACTTATCCGCCGCCAGAAGTTCATGCATTGTGCGAATCGGATTCAGCTTCAGATAACCCGGACTGGCGACAATGACCCAGCGCTCATGGGTCAATCGCCTTGCCGTATAACTCGCATAGCTTCCCGGATAGCCATTGAGGATCTCGATATCAGCGCAACGACTGTCATCCGGCAACGGATCGGACGTAGTAGTAAGCTTGATCGCAAGGTCCGGAAACTGTCTCCTGAAGTCCGCTAACCTAGGAATCAACCATTGATGGCAAAAGCTTTGCGCTACCCTAACATGCAACTCTGCGCGCTGCCTTTTGAGAAATAACTGTTCGGTACTGGCCGACACACTCTGAAAGCTATTGGTCAGAACCGGTAGATAACGAAGCGCATGCTGAGTCAGGCTCAATTGGCTGCCTTTGCGCTCAACCAATCGGGCATCGAGAAAATGCTCCAGTTGCTTTACTTGTTGGCTGACCGCCGCCCGGGTGACATTAAGCTCCGCGGCGGCTTTTGTAAAACTCAGGTGACGCGCCGTCGCTTCAAAAGCGCGCAATGCATTAAGAGGTGGCAATGATGGCATCAGAATTTCGGCTAAAGGATTTACCTCGCATTGTATGAACAAGCTGTGACACTTTGGTGACGCTTACGCCAGTTTATCGGCTTTGCCGGCCGCAGCAGCGAGCTTCGATAGCCACTTATCCATCCGCCGGGGGCGTTCTTCACGGTCTTCTGCTGCTTCTTTACGTCGGACTGCATCGCGCACCACCATTGCACCAAGCCAGCGAAAAGGCTCTGGAGGAAAGTATCCCAACGGCCCTTTTGCCAGTCCACAGTTGGCCCAGTCATTATCTTGTTCCAGAACCAGTGAGGACAGAATTTTTCCGCCAATTCTCGTCTGTACCACACCATTACCAGAATAACCGAATCCATAGCAGATATTCTGTTGCTCCTCTAAGTGGCCAAAGAACGGCAGACCCGTGACCGAACGATCCGAGCCGCCACTCCAGTGATAATCGAAACGAACCGAACCAAGATCAGGAAACAGGCATTGGAAAGAGCGCGTCAACAACGACAGGTACCGCGTTGGCTGATTGAACATAGGATCAACCCGATTCGCAAATGAAAACCGGTTGCCCCCTTTTCCCAGCATCAAACGTCCGTCCGGTGTATCCCGGTAGTAATGGACGAAAATACGTGAATCCACCACCGCACAACCCGGCTCCGGCCCGTGTTGTTTCAGCAGCTCCGGAATCGGCGCGGTGATCGCCATGTCAGAAGACACCACAACGATACTGCGTTTGAGCTGTCGAAAATGCTCAACCATCCAGGCATTCAGTGCCAACACCACTTTATTGGCTGAGATGATTCCCTGAGGTGTATGCACCTTCGCTGGTTCACCAAACGTCAATTCTGTCATCGGCGTATTTTCATATATCCGCACACCAAGCCCGATAGCATGACGGCGTAATCCTCGCACTAACAACGCCGGCTGAACGGACCCTGCTGCGGCTGAATAATAACCCTGAATATGTCGGCGGGAGCCTGCCAACATAGCAATGTCTTCATCACGACATGCATGCCAACTGTTGATACCCAAACGCTCAAGCTCATCCACTGTAGGTTGCATGGTATCTTTTTGTGCTGGGTTGGTCGCGGTGTAGTAGGTCCCGCTGCGGCGCAACTCCGCTTCTATTCCATACTTTTGGCAGAAGGTTTCAATCTCATACACCGCCTGTTCAGATTCTCGCACCAGCCACGAGGCGTGCTGCTCACCAAACAAGCGTTTCAGCGTTGGGTATTTGGTCGACCAGGTCAGCATGCAGCCACCATTCGCTCCGGATGCGCCGCTGCCACACAGCCCTTTATCTATCACGACAACATCCAGATCCGGCTGTTGCTGCTTGATCAAAATTGCGGTCCACAGCCCAGTGTAGCCGCCTCCGACTATCGCGACATCGGCCTGAGTATCTTGAGAGAGTACGTGCGGGGCCGACGCTATTTCTTGTTCAAGCGCTTGTTTAAACCAAAAGGAAGGATGGTGAGACATAATATTTCCCTGTTCATTTGCTTACTCGCAGAGTAACGCTGAACAGGGCGGCGGCGTAGCAAGAACATCTTACGCCTGCCCGCAGATTTTCTAACGGCATAAAAAACGCAGGCTCAACGCCTGCGTTTTAAAAGGTTAAATCTTATCGGTCACAGCCAGCGCGGCGGTTAATACGTCTTGTCCAAACAGGACACTGCGCTCAGGCGACCAGCCGTAAAGCGGATCCGGGTAGTTGTTATTGTCCTTAAACGGCATTTCAATGGTGTAAGACAAACACTTGAACTGCTCTGCCACCCAGTTTGAACCTACGGTCAGATTAGCCTTGCCCGGCTCGTCCTTGTCGTAGCCGACTTCGTCCTGGAACTCCGGTGTAATAGTGAACAACGCCGCTTTAAACGCTTTTTCCAGCTCAGCCAGACGCTGATCATACGACGGGATCCCTTCAGAGCCGGCCACAAAGTTATATGGAATCGCTTCGTCACCATGAATGTCCAGGAACATATCCACGCCAGTTTGCAACATACGTTCACGCACTAAGAACACTTCCGGACTCTTGTCCATCGACGGCGTCTGCCATTCACGGTTCAGGTTCACACCCACGGCGTTGGTACGCAAGTGGCCACGAATGCTGCCATCTGGGTTCATGTTTGGCACCACATACAGCACCGCTTTTTCCAATAACGCGCGGCTGACAGTATCACTGTCGTCCAGCAGGCGGTTAACCATGCCTTCAATAAACCACTCCGCCATGGTTTCACCCGGGTGCTGACGTGCAATGATCCAGATATTCTTCTTACCTTCCCCGGGCTCACCGAAAGTCAGCAGGCTCATGTCATTGCCATCCAGTGTATGACCCAGAGTTTCCAGCGTGCAGTGGTGTTCGCTTTGTGCCTGATGAAGTAAATCCAGATGGCGCTCATAACTGTAAGGCGCAAAATAAGCGAAATACATTGAGCCACGTTCAGGGATCACCGTAAAACTCAGCGTATCACCATCAAATTCGGCAGGGACACGGAACCATTCTTCACGGTCGTAAGACGCCACAACATCATAATCTTTCCACCCTTCCGGATACGCCGATTTCGCCAGTTGACCGATATGGAATGTGTGTGCCACATCCGCCTCACTTTCAAGACGAAAATGGAACCACTGATAGAATTCAGACTGGTTGTCATTCGGGATCCGTAACTGGATGTTGTCCTTATCGTCGGCGCTAACGATGTGAATGCTGCCACTGTCGAAGTTGCTAAAAATCTTCATTGATTTACTCACCTTTGCATCTGAGCCATAAGCTCTCAGGCTAACACAAAGCAAACCGGATCAGCATGCGTTTCCTCCCATAACAGCACCCATTCGGATAAATATCACCCAATGCAAATGTATTGGAGCATACCCATTAGAAATTCATATGCGAAGATTAGAAAAAATAGTGAATATCGTGTGCTTTTTGGGATGGTTGTTTCAAATTATCAATTACCACAAATGATAAAATAATAAGCATAAAATACTATACTAAACGTACTTGAAGAGAATTTTATGTGGAATAAACTCAATAAATCAATGATGTTTTGCCAGGCCATGTTTGGCCTTTCCTTTTATGGTGTCATGGTCATCCTGACCCGTTTCTTCTTAGAAGATCTAGGGTATAGCGAAGCGGACACCATGATGGTGGTGGGTGCTTTTTCTTCAATTGGCCCCCTGTTTGCCATCGCCGGTGGCTTTATCGCCGACAAGTTCCTTGGGGCATACCGTTCTCTCACCATTGCCTACGGTACCTTTGCTACAGGCTACATACTATTGGTGCTGGGTGCTTCAGCCACCAACGTCCCTATGAGCCTGGTGGGTATTGCGCTGGCCAGTTATGCCCGAGGCCTGATGTCTCCTTCTTACCCCAGTTTATACAAGCGTACTTTTGCCACAGAAGAAGACTTTGAAAACGGCTATCCGGTGAACTATTCCGTCAACAACGTCGGTGCTTTGCTGGGACAATATCTGTTCCCAATGTTTGTGCTGGCCATTGGTTTCAACGGCAGCTTTGGCCTGTCGGCGACCATGGCAGGTCTGGCGTTCATTACGCTGATTGTGTTCAATAAAAAACTGGTCAGCGTTGGGGCGGATATCGATCAGGCATCAGTGAGTACTAAAAACTGGGCTGCATTCTTCGCCTTGTCAGCCGCCATGGTAGGGCTGGTCTTTTTCATGTTCTCCAACATGGACGTCGGCCAGAATATCGTTTATGCGATTGGCGCTGCGGCGATCTTATATTTCATTTCACTGATGCTGAAATCGGATAAATCGGATGCCCTCAAAATGGGCACCATTCTGATCATGACGGTTCTGACAACTTGTTTCTTCGTGTATTACGGTCAGATGATGACATCAATGACCATGGTGACCATCAATACCATGCGCGGCGACCTGTTTGGCCTCATTCCCATTGCTCCGGAGGCCTCTATGGCCATGAACCCGCTATGGTGTATCGTCGCCGGTCCGGTGATAGCGCTGACTTTCTCCTCACTCGAAAAGCACGGGATCAACTTCTCAACCGCCACCAAAATCGGATTTGCGTTCGTGTTCACTGCCATCGCGTTTGGTATTCTGACGTTGGCTGTAACGAATGTGGGTGAAAACGCCATCATCCGTCCGGAAATCTTCCTTGCGATTCACTTCTTTCAGGCCTTTGCAGAAGTGATTGTCGGTAGCATGGTGGTGGCCTTTATTCTTTCTGTAGCCCCTAAACACATCGAGAACTTTTCAGTTAGCCTGTTCTCGGTTGCGATGGCGCTGAGTGGCATTGTTGGCGCGGTTTTCTCGACATCCATCGCGCTTGAGAAAGGCCAGGCAGTTACCCAACAAATTGTGCAAACCGTTTACGGCGATTATTTCCAACTGCTGACGGTACTGGCTGTCGTTATGGTCGCCATTGCTCTGGTTTGCTCTTTCATCATTCGCAAAATGCTGGAAGCCGCCCGTCAGGAGCCGGGGGATAAACTGGCACAGCCCGAACAGGCCTAACGTCTTCTTTTCCAACCAGCCCCTGCCAGTCAGGGGCTTTTTTATTGTCCCAGTGTAAAATTAAGTAAATGATAATGGTTATCATTGAATTTCGTATCATTGCCCCATATGCTTAAGCAGTTACATTACACAGAGAAAAATTATGAATAAACCGACCCCTACCTCGCTTGTTGTCTTATCGACCACGCAACTGACGCCCAATATGCAACGTATCGTGTTGCAAGGGGACGGACTGAGTCGTTTTCCTACCGATTGTGCCGGTGGTTACATTAAATTGTTGTTCACGCCAGAAGGCGGTACCGATCTGAGCGTATTGGATGACAACGCCCGGCCAGTTATGCGCACCTATACGATTCGCGAAATCGATCATCAGTCTGCGACAGTCACCGTCGATTTCGTTCGTCATCAGGTGAATGATACGAGTTGTGGTCATGCCGCTCGCTGGGCCATGCAGGCAAAACCCGGTGACACCATCAACATTGCAGGCCCGGGAACCATCCAAAACCTGAATACCGACGCAGACTGGTTCTTCCTCACCGCCGATATGACCGCTCTGCCAGCGTTGTCTGTCAAACTGGCCTCCTTACCCGAAAATGCGCGTGGTTATGCCGTCATCGAAATACAGGATAAAGACGATATTCAGGCCCTTGAGGGGCCAGCAGGCGTAACACTGGATTGGGTCATCGCCGATACCAAGACCAACCGTTTTGTCGAAAAGGTGAAAGCAAAAAACTGGTTGGCGGGCAATGCGTCTGTTTGGTGTGCATGTGAATTCGAATCAATGCGCGCATTGCGTCAATACTTCCGCAATGAACACGGTGTGGATCGCGAGTTCATTTACATCAGTAGCTACTGGAAAAATGGCGTCACCGAAGAGGGTCATAAAGTCATTAAGCGCGAAGACGCTGAAGCAACAGCGTAGGGTCATAATCATCAAAAAGCGGCCAAAACGGCCGCTAAAAAGTGCTAGCTTAAACAATAATTAATATTTACCGTCACGGTAGTCGTATTCGTAGCTGACATTCACAATCGGCTGATACGCAATTTGGCCGTTGTTCATCGACTCTTTCACCGTCACTTCCGAATTTGTGATTTGGAAAGAGCGTCTATTGATGGGATCCATCCGGGTTGGCAAGGCCTGACTTAATTCATAGGACGATTTGGATTTCAAATCACATGTAATTTCATAAAATCATTAAATATCATAGTGATAGGCAACAATAAATCTTCCAAGCCTCGACAATAAAACACACCTTTATACACATTGTGTTTTTAGCCAAAGTCCTACAAACGTATAGAGTGAC
>NZ_WXWO01000054.1:0-107933 GCF_009904845.1 Vibrio sp. V38_P2S17PM301
GCATTTGGTTATCAATTGCTGTGGGTTGTGCTGTGGGCCAACCTTATGGCGATGCTTATTCAGTATTTGTCGGCCAAACTGGGGATCGTGACGGGTAAGAATCTGGCCGAGCACCTTCGTGACCATCTACCCAATAAATGGGCGGTGGGCTTCTACTGGATTCAGGCAGAAGTGATCGCCATTGCGACTGATCTGGCCGAGTTTATTGGGGCTGCCGTTGGGTTCCAATTGCTGTTTGGCATCAGCCTGATGCAGGGAGCCGTGGTAACTGCGGCGGCGACGGTGATGATTTTGATGTTCAGCAGGAAAGGGCAGAAGCCTCTTGAAATGATAATCGGTGCTTTGTTGCTATTGGTCGCCATGATCTACGTCGCTGAGTTGATCTTCGCGCAACCTGTCGGCACAGAGATGCTGAGTGGCTTGTTGACGCCAGGGTTTTCAGACTCTCGTCAGGTTTATCTGGCTGCGGGTATTCTTGGCGCTACGGTAATGCCACACGTGATCTACCTACACTCCGCATTGTTTAAAAACAGCTATGGCGAAAGCAAAGTGACTCGGCTTCGCTCAACGCGGTTGGATGTGGTTATCGCGATGGTGATTGCCGGTTTCGTTAATATTGCGATTGTGGCGATGGCGGCTGCGGTTTTTCATGCCAGCGGACATCCACATGTTGCTGAAATTGAAACCGCATATCTGACTCTGACCCCGCTGGTCGGTCAGGCCGCTGCTGCGCTGTTTGGGGTGTCGTTGATTGCGTCTGGTTTATCGTCAACCGTGGTCGGCACGATGGCAGGACAGGTCGTCATGCAGGGCTTTGTTCGATTCTCGATACCCTTATGGTTGCGCCGTACGATCACGATGGCACCATCTTTTGTCGTGATTGGATGGGGAGTCAACACCACCGATATTTTGTTGATGAGCCAGGTGGTACTGAGTTTCGGAATTGCGCTGGCGATCATTCCTTTGTTGATGTTCACGAACAGCGAGCGATTGATGGGGCAGTTCAAAAACAACAAATGGGTAGCATATGCTGGCGTGGTTATCGTGGCCTTGGTTCTGGCATTAAACGCTTATCTGCTGGTAGCGCTGCTTTGATCTCTGAAGAGAAAAGTGAGCCCGGCTGGGGGCCGGGCTGATTGTATTCAGGCGTCTATATTGAGCAGGTCGAGAAAAAATGCGTATTCCAGCGCATCTTCTCTGATTGGCTTAAACCGTCCGGAAGCCCCGCCGTGACCTGCATCCAGATCGGTTTTAAACAGCAAGATATTATCGTCTGTTTTGAACTCTCGCAGTTTGGCCACCCATTTCATTGGTTCAAAGTACTGCACCTGAGAGTCATGCAGCCCGGTGGTGACCAACATATTCGGATACGCCTGAGCACTGACATTGTCATAGGGAGAGTAGCTCAGCATGTAATCGTAGTAGAGCTTCTCATTCGGGTTGCCCCACTCATCGTACTCGTTGGTGGTTAAGGGCAGAGATTCGTCGAGCATGGTGGTGACTACGTCAACAAAAGGCACGTGAGCAGCTACGCCGTGGTATAAATGCGGGGCCTGATTGACAACCGCCCCCATCAATAACCCACCGGCGCTGCCGCCGACCGCAAACACTTTGTCGCCGGCTGCGTACCCTTGGTCAATCAGTGAACGTGTGACGTCGATAAAATCATTAAATGTATTCTGCTTGTTCAGTTTTTTGCCATCTTCATACCAGGGACGGCCAAGCATTTCAGATCCACGAATATGTGCGATTGCATAAACAAAGCCGCGGTCCAGCAGGCTGAGTCGGGTAGAGGAGAACCCTGGTTCGATGGTATGTCCATAGGAGCCGTATGCATACTGGTAGAGCGGATTTGTGCCGTCTTTCTTAAACCGATCCTGACGGTAGACCAGAGTCACCGGAATGCGTTGTCCGTCGCGAGCGGCAATCATCAATCTTTCGGAGCGATAATTCTGTGGCTCAAAGTCACCCAGTACTTTGGTTTGTTTGAGAAGCGTGCGTTTTCCGTCGGCCAAAGAGAAGTCATAATAGGTGACGGGCGTGGTCATGCTCGTGTAGTAGACCCTTACGTTGTCGCTATCGAGCTCGTGGTTGTCCGCCAGATAAGCGGTGAACGCGGTGTCGTTAAACTGAAGCCCGAACTCGTCACCGGTGGAAAGGCGTCTGACGGTGATGCGTGCCAAACCATTCTCTCGCTGCTCGTACACCAGATGATCGTTGAACAGCGTAAAATCCACTAACTGGACATGTTCCTGAGGCGCAATCACATCCTGCCACTGGTTTCGTTCACTGCGCTGACTGGCATGGACTTTCATCAACCGGAAATTGACTGCTTGGTAATTGGTGTAGATAAAGTACCACTCGCCCAATTTTGCGATCTCGTATTCGACGCCGTCTTCACGCGGGAAAAATGCGATGGGCAGTGCTTCCGGGTCGTTTGCATCCAGTATCGACACGCCACTGGTTTCCGTGCTGGAGTGGTAAATGTAGATTTCCTGCCGGTCTTTGCTTTTCCCCATGAAGGTGAAGTAGCTGCTGTCTGGCTCCTCGTAAACTAATTGGTCCTCGCTCTGGGGTTGTCCGAGTCTGTGGCGGTAGACTTGATAGCCGAGCAGAGTTTGTGGATCTTTACGCACATAGTAAAAAGCTTGGTTATCATTTTGCCAAACGGCATAGCCAGCGGTATTTTCAATCACATCAGGCAGATATTCCAAGGTTGTCAGGTTTTTTACCCGTAACGTGTAGACTCGGCGACTGAGCGTATCTTCGCCATACGCCAGCAGGTTGTTGTCGGGGCTGACACTCAAGCCACCAATGCTGAAGTAATCATGGGCTTTAGCCAACTGGTTGGCATCAATGAGCACCTGTTTGTCCGTGCCTTCAGCATCTGTGGCACGCACATAAATGGCATATTCGTTATCACCTGTTACTTCACTGGAGTAATAAAACGGCCCCTTGCGTGTGGGGACCGAGCTGTCGTCTTTAACAATTCGCCCTTTAATTTCGTTAAACAGACGTTGTTGTAACGCCTGGGTGTGAGCCAACTGTTCATCGACGTAACGGTTTTCTGCTTTTAAATGCGAGAGAACGGCCTCGTTGGTGCGGCTGTCGTCGCGCATCCAATAATAATTATCGACACGCGTGTCGCCATGCATTGTCAGGGCGTGAGGGATTTTTTCCGCGACGGGCGGAGTAACGGAGGACGTTTTTTTCAAAGCAGAGGTTCCTTGATAACTACAACCAGAGACAAGTAGAGACAAGTGTGGCAGCGATAATCGCCAAGATAAAGTGTATTGATACATCCTGATGCAATTAGGAAAGGGTGTTTGGTTTTACAACTTGTTAACATGTCACATCCTGAGCATCCCAGTGTGGCACGGATCGATGCCTCACAGTAAAGTATTAATAAGTATTGGTCTGACCAGATTGCTAGGGAAAGTCAACAGAGGCAGGAACACTGTGCAGCTCCACTGTATTAAAGGTTATATACAAAACATTTATTTGGCCGAGTACCCGGATAAGCTGATGCTGCTCGACGGTGCTAGCCGGGCGGATATACCACATTTGCGTCATTTCATTGAAGAAGAACTGATGCGTAGCTTTTATGATTTGCGTGTGGTGGTGGTGACTCACATGCACCCGGATCATGCCGGTGCAGCGCATAAACTGCGTGCGCTGACGGGGTGTTTTATTGTCAGCGCTAACAAAGAGGCTGATTGGTATCAGGGAATTGATGGTTTCTTAATGCACCTGACGGATTTAGCTTTGGCACGCTGGATGGCGAATCGACTCAGAGCCCCCAAGGCCAACTTATGGTATTCACGCCGGTTGGTTGCAGATCATAAACTCAACGACGGCGACTGCATTCCCGGTTTTGAAGATTGGATGGTGATGGAAACACCGGGGCATACCGACCGCGATCTCTCGGTTTATCATCCACAGCAGGACATTCTTTACGTTGCGGACTTAATGGTTGAAGTAAAACGCAAACTGATTGCGCCTTTTCCGGTGTTTCACCCCAACAAGTACCGAGCGTCTCTGGCCAGAGTGTTTGCCATGCAGCCCCAGCTTTTGTTGGCAGCACACGGCGGCGAGATTCGCTTAACGCCTGACGCGTATCAACATTTGATCGATACCGCCCCAAGACGGCCGACCACACACTGGCGGGCGACCAAGATCAAAGCGCGAACACTACTGACTTCCATTATGAAGTTTGGCTTCCTGATCCGGAAAGATAAGCTTTGAGGTATCAAATCCTGCTTTGGCTGCGATGTCGATGTAGTATTCCAGCTTCTCTTCTGCAATGACGGAGTTGCGTGACAGGATCCATAAATAATCCGTATTGTAGCCGCTGACCAAGGCAGTGGAGTAATCCGGTTCTAAGTAGAACACCACATAGCTGCCATAAAACGGGCCGAAAAAGGAGACTTTGAGGTGGCCAATATCTGGTGTGTCGACGAATTTTGCTTTGCCTTCTGCCTCATCCCACTCTTGAAGCTCCTCATTCCAACCTCGGTTAATGACTTTCACGCTCCCGTCCGGATTCAGAGAGTAGGTCGCACTCACCCGGTTTAATCCGCGTTCAAAACTGTGGTCCAGCCGGGCGATTTCATACCAGGTACCGAGGTAGCGTTGCAGATTAAAAGACTGTACCGGCTCGACTTTCGCAGGGATACCTGTACAGCCAATCAAGGTTGTCAGGGCGACAAGCCACATCACTCCCAATTTCATCAGTTTCATTTCAGCTCCTTTAATATCAGGGTATTACGCGACATAGATTCATTATTGGTTATAAGTGACTGATTGAAAAGTGGATCACTTCACATAGGTTGGAATGAAAAAAAATTACATCAAAATGGGATCTGAGGGTTTTCGCTCATCCTGAGTGTCACTTAGTAAGTGAGTGTCTTTGCCTGAAATGTACTGATAAACCAGGATGTTGGTAAGGTTACCTCTTTCGTTCTACCCCTTTAGGGTAGTTTGAGGTTGTAATTGATTTACATCATCTTTTCATTTTCTTTCACATTTAAAAATGCGCTTAGTACAAAACGAATTCGCAGGAAAGAATATGAGCAAGCTGAAGCTGGTCGTCATCGGGAATGGCATGGTCGGCCATCGTTATATCGAAGACTTAGTCGAGAAAGCCGATGTCTCTGAGATGGACATAACGGTTTTCTGTGAGGAACCTCGCGTGGCATACGACCGCGTTCACCTTTCCTCTTACTTCTCTCATCACACCGCTGATGAGCTGTCGCTGGTTAAACACGGTTTCTACGAGAAACATGGCATCAACATGTTGATTGGTGAGCGCGCGATTAATATTAATCGTGAAAACCGCACAGTCTATTCCAGTACCGGTCGTGAAGTGCAATACGACAATCTGATCCTCGCTACTGGTTCCTTCCCATTTGTTCCACCGATCAAAGGCCATGAGAGCAAAGATTGCTTTGTTTACCGCACCATCGAAGATCTCAAAGCGATCGAAGCGTGCGCGAAGAACAGCAAATCAGGCGTGGTGATCGGTGGTGGTCTGCTTGGCCTTGAAGCCGCGGGGGCACTGAAAGCACTTGGTGTCGAAACACACGTGGTTGAGTTCGCGCCGAAACTGATGGCAGAACAGCTTGACCTTGCTGGTGGTAACCAACTTCGTCAAAAGATCGAGCGTATGGGCGTGAACGTTCACACCAGCAAAAACACGCTTGAGATTGTAGCAGAAGGCACAAACGCACGTAACGTGATGCGTTTTGCTGATGGCACTGAGTTAGAAACAGACTTTATCGTCTTCTCCGCGGGCATTCGTCCACAAGACAAACTGGCTCGCCAAATGGCGCTAGAAGTTGGCCCTCGTGGCGGTGTTGCCATCAACGATCATTGTCAAACCTCGGATGAAAGCGTCTACGCCATCGGTGAGTGTGCATCTTGGAACGATATGTTCTACGGCCTTGTTGCTCCGGGTTACAAGATGGCGACCGTAGCGGTTGACCACTTGCTAGGTAACACAGAAAGCAAATTCGAAGGCGCTGACATGTCTGCCAAGCTCAAACTGCTCGGCGTGAAAGTGGGTTCTATCGGTGATGCGAATGGCCGTACTGAAGGTTGTAAGAGCTACGTTTACCAAAACGAAGAACAAGAAGTTTACAAACGCCTCATCGTGTCTGAAGACAATAAGAAGCTACTAGGCGCCGTACTAGTGGGTGACACGTCTGACTACGGCGATCTGCTTCAACTTATGCTGAACGGCATTGACCTGCCAGAACACCCAGATGCGTTGATCCTTCCCGCACACGCAGGCGCTGAGAAACCCGCTTTAGGGGCCGATGCACTACCAGAAAGTGCAGTGATCTGTTCATGTTTCGACGTGACCAAAGGCAAGATCGCTCAGGCAGTGGCTGACGGTCACCATACGCTAGCGGACATCAAAGCAGTGACTGGCGCAGGTACAGGCTGTGGTGGTTGTATCCCGCTAGTGACGTCTGTTCTAAACGCTGAGCTTGCTAAATCTGGTATCGAAGTGAAGAACGACGTGTGTGAGCACTTTGCTTACTCGCGCCAGGAGCTGTTCCACCTAATCCGCATTGAAGAGATCGAAACCTTTGATGAGCTTCTGGAGAAGTACGGTAAAGGTTACGGCTGTGAAGTTTGTAAACCACTAGTGGGTTCTATTTTGGCGTCTTGCTGGGGTGAGCACATCCTTAAACCACAACTAGTTAAGCTGCACGACACCAACGATAACTTCCTGGGTAACATCCAAAAAGACGGCACTTACTCTGTTATTCCGCGTATGGCGGGTGGTGAAGTTACGCCGCAAGCACTGGGTGCTCTAGCAACAGTCGCAGAAGAGTACGACCTATACACCAAAGTAACCGGCGCACAACGTATTGGTTTGTTTGGCGTGCAAAAAGACGATCTTCCAGAGATCTGGCGCAAGCTGATCGACGCTGGTTTTGAAACCGGTCAGGCGTACGCAAAAGCACTGCGTATGGCGAAGACCTGTGTTGGCTCAACCTGGTGTCGTTACGGCGTTCAGGATTCTGTTGGTCTGGGCTCTTACATCGAGAACCGTTACAAAGGCATCCGCACGCCGCACAAGATGAAGTTCGGTGTATCTGGCTGTACTCGTGAGTGCGCGGAAGCACAAGGTAAAGACCTTGGCATCATCGCGACAGACGCAGGTTGGAACATGTACGTATGTGGTAACGGCGGTATGAAACCACGTCACGCAGATCTACTGGCCAGCGACCTGGACAAAGACACGCTGATTAAGTACATCGACCGCTTCATGATGTTCTACATCCGCACCGCTGCACCACTACAACGAACATCGGTTTGGATGGAAAACTTAGAAGGTGGTGTCGACTATCTGCGCGAAGTGATTGTTGAGGACAAACTGGGCATCAACGCGCAACTTGAAGCAGACGTAGCCAAGCTTGTCGACGAGTACGAATGTGAGTGGACGGCAACCATCAATGACGAATCACAACTGACTCGTTTCGCGCACTTCATCAACTCTGACAAGCGCGATGACAACGTTGTGTTTGTACAAGAACGCGAACAACACCGCCCAGCGACCTTCACGGAGAAACACCCTGAAGCGAAAGGCGACATCCTACACGTAGCGATCACTGAAGCATAAGGGAAGGTTGAATATGTCATTTGAAAAGATTTGCCAAATCAGCGACATCGTACCGGGCACTGGCGTTTGTGCTTTGGTTAATGGTCAGCAAGTGGCGGTATTTCGCCCAACAGAATCGGAAGAAGTGCTGGCGATCAGCAACACCGACCCATTCTTCCAATCCAACGTGCTTTCTCGCGGTTTGATTTGTGAGCATCAAGGTGAGCTTTGGGTAGCAAGCCCGCTGAAGAAGCAACGTTTTAACCTGACAACAGGTGCTTGTATGGAAGACGAGCGTTTTAGTGTTCGAGCATACAAAGCCCGGGTCATTGACAGCGGCGTTGAGATTAGCGCGTAGCCGTTTCGCCCCTCCTTCATGTTGGGAGGGGCGGCAGTTTCAATAGACAAAGGTTTCCGTTGTTTATGGTCGGGGGACAGGAAGCAACACTGCACACTGAGTGTTCAGTCTTGGGAAATCTTTCTCTATTTAATCTTTAACTTTCACTTTTTGAATAAGGACACTGACATGTCTACAGACTTTAAACCTGCTGAATTCGTGCAAAGCATGATTAACGTTGGTGAGGCCAAAACGAATACCAGCACACGCGATCTTCTGCTGCGCGGTACCATGGCGGGCGTCATTTTGTCGCTGGCAGTGGTTGTCGCGATTACTGCAATGGTGCAAACGGGGATTGGCCTGGTGGGCGCGCTTGTTTTCCCTGTGGGTTTTGTGATTCTCAGTGTGATGGGTTACGACCTGGTGACTGGCGTATTTGGTCTGGCTCCTTTGGCTAGATTTGCCAACCGTCCGGGCATCACCTGGGGACGTATTTTTCGCTGTTGGGGACTGGTTGGTTTGGGTAACCTGATTGGTTCTCTGATCGTTGCTTACCTTGTGGCTATCTCGCTTACGGGCAACTTTTCATTAGAGTTAAACGCAGTGGCGAAGAAGTTTGTCGCCGTATCGACTGCACGCAGTCTTGGGTTTGAAAACATGGGTATGGACGGGTGGATCACCTGTTTCGTTCGCGCCCTCTTTTGTAACCTCATGGTGTGTCTGGGGGTTATCGGCAACATGACTTCACGTTCCGTATCGGGTCGCGTAGCAATGATGTGGCTCCCAATTTTCATCTTCTTTGCGCTGGTCTTTGAGCATACAGTCGTGAATATGTTTCTATTTCCGCTGGGTATGATGCTTGGCGCCGATTTTGGCATCGCGACCTGGTTCAACTTCAATCTTATTCCAACCATCTTGGGTAACATTATTGGTGGCCTTGTGATGACTTGTCTGCCTCTGTACCTGACTCACGCAAAAACCGCGCCGGCTCTGAATGCAGAAGAGAAGCCAGTCCCTGCAACCACGGCGATGGCAAAATAAGCCTTTGGGTTGGCCCCATTTCTAACGGGTGGGGCCAGCATTAGATTGACGTTTCTATTTCGGATGTTTCTGGCTTAGCTATAAAAAGTCGTCACTCGCAGCGGTGTACTCTGAGTGCTACTTCTTATATCTAAATCTGAACAGGCAGGCGTTGCTATGACTACCAACCACACTCCAGCGAATATCGGGTTTGTCTCACTCGTCGGCGCTGGGCCGGGCGATCCGGATTTGCTGACGGTAAAAGGATATCGAGTCATTCAACAGGCCGATGTGGTTGTTTATGACCGCCTGGTGTCACCGGAAATTCTGGCTCTGGCCAGCAGTGATGCGGAGATGATTTACGTCGGTAAAAAACTCGATTTTCACTGCGTTCCTCAAGAGCAGATAAATCAGATCCTGGTGGAGAAAGCCAATGCAGGCTTGCGTGTAGCACGCCTGAAAGGCGGTGACCCATTTATTTTTGGCCGCGGCGGAGAAGAGTTGGAAGAGCTTGCTTTGCACGGTATTGCTTTTGAAGTTGTGCCTGGGATCACCGCCGCAGCGGGCGCCACAGCATACGCAGGTATTCCGTTGACCCACCGGGATCATGCGCAAAGTGTTCAGTTTATCACCGGGCATGTACAAAAAGATGGGCGTGAAATCGAATGGGGCTCATTGGCACAATCCAATCACACTCTGGTGTTTTACATGGGGCTCAAACAGAGTGGCCACATTACGCAACGGTTACTGAAACATGGCCTGTCAGCGGAAACGCCGTGTGCAATCATCGAGAATGGTACGCGGCGCACGCAACGTGTTTTTACCGGGACACTGGAGCAGTTGCCTGTGTTAGGGAGGGTTGCCGAGAGTCCGGCATTGATTGTGGTGGGGAGTGTGACATCGTTGCATGAAAAGTTGACCTGGTTTAACCGTCAAGAATGATGCTTCAGTCGCAGGGTCTGATGCTGGTAATTTTCCGGCGAACACGGGCGGGAACTGTTATCATAACCGCAATTTAGTGATGAGAGACACGTTCGAGCTTATGGAAAAAATCGCCATCTTTGTGGATGTACAAAACATCTATTACACCACCCGCGAGAAATACCGGGCTAATTTTGACTACAACTTTTTTTGGTCAGTAGCCACCGAAGGGTGTGACGTTGTCACTGCAAATGCTTATGCGATCGCCTCGACCGATCCTGGTCAAAGGCAGTTCCATCACATTCTGCGGGGCGTCGGCTTTAACGTCATACTCAAACCATTTATTCAGCGCCAGGATGGCAGTGCGAAAGGGGACTGGGATGTCGGTATTGCTCTGGACGTATACGAAGCCGCTGCACAAGTGGACAGGGTGATTCTGCTCTCAGGTGACGGCGATTTTGACATTCTGGTTGAGCGTATTCAGCAACGGTTTAATACTCGTGTGGATGTTTATGGCGTCCCTGGGCTCACCGCTAAGAATCTGATCGAGGTCAGTGATCGATTCATTCCTGTAGATGATAATTTTCTACTGCGTAGGCATTGATGTCCTCTGGCCGGGCTGTATTTAGCTCGGTCAATTTTATTACTAATTGTCTGCAGCACATCGTTGGTAACTCTGTTCTATTTCTCCGTAACTCGGATTTTCCCTCCTCAATACCATGCGCTCATTGGGAGTGTTCGTCTCAATTTTATTCAATTAAGACAATAAATTAACGCAAATTGGTGATTTTGTGTCCGATAGAAGTTTATGTGCTCATAATTTCCTATTGAATAAAAATGATAATTGATCTCATTATCGTTTGTGGTTAGTATACGCGCCTTATCAATGATTTGAATGTTGTAGTTTATTGTATGAAACGAGTGAATGTTGTTCTGTTGTCCGTATCAGCATTAACCACCAATCTGTCTGCCAGTGAAGACTTTTCCTGGCTCAGAGATGACACCCGCAGCAGTGAACGGGTACAAACGTATCTGTCTGAACAAAACAAGCTGGCCGATTCATATCTACAACATTTGCAGCCCCTTAAGCAGGCGTTAATCAAAGAGTGGAGTGACAGCACGCCGACCAAAGCGCAGGAGCCCTGGACCATTCTTGGTCAAAGCGAGTTTCTACTGACGGTTAAAGACGAGAAAAGAGTGCTGCTTCAGCGAGACCGAACCACCAAACAATCCAAACTATTGCTTGATGTTGAATCCAGAGCTGCTCGCAACGGCTATTATCAATTGGCGAATTGGTCACTGAGTCCGAATGGCCGTTTGCTGGCTCTGGCTGAAGATAATGAAGGCAACGAAGCGTACCGGATAACTCTGATTGATTTGAAAACTCAGCAAGAGCGGGTGATCGACGAGCACAGTGATACGGAGATCCTTTGGTCGACGAACAGTACGCGTCTGTACACCATCAGAAAAACCAACGGCGACCTGAGACCAGCCAATCTGGTTGAATACAACCTAGAGTCGGGGGACTCTCGTACAGTGTATTCAGAGGCGGATGCGGGATGGTTGTTGTCTGCTTATGTTGCCAGCGACAAACGCTATGCCCTGTTGCAGGTAAACAATGAGTTGTCCAGTGAGCAGCGGATACTGAACCTGAATTCTGGCATGTTATCCGCGCCAATCCGCACGCGTAAAACTGGTGTTGAGTATTACGCCGATATCGCAGAAAACGCTGTCTACCTTGTCAGTAATTTGTCTGGCATGAACCGACTGTATCGGGCGGCTTTGAGCAATACCTCTGACTGGCGAGCCATCTACCAGCCACAAAATGGCGCTCAACTTAACACCTATTATTTGTTCGAACACGGCATTGTGCTTTCCGAACGTGTAAAAGGACAAGAGACATTCGTCATTTTGGACCGCAGCGGCAAAGTGCGGATCAGACAACCGCTCGCTGAATCGGGTACGGTTGGTTGGTTAAGCCGCCCGGGAGATTATGCCAGCAACACCATACATATTCGTTCTATGTCTATGATTCAGCCGCCGAAATGGGAAGCTCTTGATGTGGCCGATGCATCACGTCAGTTGCTGAGCCAGGACGAATACCCAAATTACCGAAGTGATCAATACCGAACCGAACAGATTGACGTAGTGTCGGAAAACGTACAAATCCCCGTCACACTGGCATACAAGCCTTCCGCATTAAGCAAGCATTCGCCTGTGATTTTGTACGGCTACGGCGCGTATGGTTTCACTATGAAGCCTTATTTTATGCCTCAGATCACTTCGCTACTGGATCGTGGATTTATCTACGCCGTTGCTCATGTGCGCGGCGGTGGGTATTTCGGTGAATTCTGGTATGCAGCTGGGCGGGGTGTAAATAAAACCCAAGGCGTAGCGGATTTTGTACATGTGGCCAAAGCGCTCAGTGAGTTTCAACAAGGGCAACGCAAAGTCGCTGCTATCGGAGCCAGTGCCGGTGGAACTTTGGTTGCCGCGGCGATAAATCAAAGCCCGGAAAGTTTTTCGGCAGCCAGCCTCAATGTGCCATTTGTTGATGTGATCGCCAGTATGTCTGATACCCGTCTGCCTCTCACCGCGCAGCAGTATCAGGAGTGGGGTAACCCGGTCAAAGATCGTGCGGCGATGACGCGTTACGATCCTATGAGCAATATCCGCATCCAGGCGTATCCGCCTTTGCTCGTCCGAGTCGGTTGGCATGACCAGCGCGTGCCGTACTGGGAGGGAGCAAAATATCTGGCTCGAATCTCGAAATCAAGTACCACAGCCGGACCGTATCTTCTTAAAACCGATTTTCAAAGCGGGCATGCAACGGACAGGCGCAATGCCCTCGCGCAGCAGGCGATGGATTACGCATTTCTGATTGAACAATTACAACCATCTGATTAACCGGAGTCGTTAATGAAACTTTCCCCAGTGAACGTTGCTGTGCTGAGTGCACTGGCAACAGGCTTCGTGCACGCTGAATCTGAGCCAGGCACGTATGAAAAAATCGTTGTGACCGCCAACAAATATGAAGAACCTTTATCACAAACGGCTGGCTCGGTGGCGGTGATCAGCGGTGACGACATCCAGAAAGAAGGTGCAACAGAGCTGTATGACGCATTAAACCATGAACCAGGCGTCAGTGTGACTGGCGGCGCTGGCCGGCCACAAAACATCACGATTCGAGGGATGTCTGGCAACCGTATCGTAATCGTTAAAGACGGTATCGCAATGTCGGATGGTTATGGGGCGGATGATTTAAATGATAGCGCCGGTCGCAACTCGTTTGACGTTGCGACGCTCAAACAGATTCAGGTGGTAAAAGGGGCCAGTTCGACCAGCTATGGCTCCGGTGCGATCGGTGGTGTTGTGATCCTCAAATCCAATACACCGGAAGACTTCCTCAACGGCGAAAATATTTACGTTGATGCCAGCGGGACGTACACAGGGATCAGTAATAAATATCGTGCTGCGTCTAATCTGGCGTTTCGTGTCGGCGATACCAGTAGCCTTCTTAGCGCGGCGTATTGGACTGGAGAAGAGACGCGCAACCACCGTCAGGATCTCTATAACCGGGATGTCGACGGTGTCAGTGCGGAATACACGCTGCATCACATAGTGAATGATCAGTGGCTGTTGAAAGCAAAAGCTGAGTTGTATTCAGAAACGATGAAGCGCCAAGAGGGCATTGCGTCGATTCAGACTGATGGCCTGTGGAATATAAAGGATTACAACGAAGAGAACACAACGTCGACGTACCTATTCTGGGTTGGGGCTGAGTACGATGCGTTACACACCTGGATGGACGCGCTCGATACTAAGTTTTACTACCGTACCACTGAGTACGATCAAGACACCAATCGCCTGATGAACCGTGACAACAATGGGATCACAGAGCAACGGCGCGAAATCGAACGTCGCCGCTTCAATGATGAATTAATAGGCTGGTCGCTGGATGTGAACAAAGTGCTGGATGTGGGCCGTGTAGAACACACCATGGTGTATGGTGCTGTGATTGAAACCACATACCACGATCGTCCGGTCGATGAAACGCGCTCCGACTGGAATGGGAGAATCAGTGACTCTTCGACGCCATTTGCGCCAGCGCGCGGCTATTCTATGGGGGTATTCTTCCAGGATGCCATGCAGTGGAACAGGTGGACAGCCATGCTCGGGCTGCGTTTCGACGCGCATCGCCTGACCGCTGATGATGCCAATGCGATCGGCTACGAAGACTTGAAAGATAACAGCAGCAGCGAGCTGTCTCCGAGCGCCTCTTTAGCTTACCAGTTTACGCCGGATCTCAATGCCTATGTCAGTTACAAGCACGGCTACCGATCGCCTGAATATGACAAAACATACGGTTACGTCAGCCATGATTTTGTTCCGATCACTCCGTTTGTGATTCTGCCGAATTTCGATTTGGAAGCAGAAACCAGCGACAGTTTCGAAATCGGTACCAAATACGATGACGGTGCGCTGCGTGTTTATGGTGCGATTTTTTACAATAAATTCAATGACTTCATTAGCGTTGTCGACAAAGGTTTTAACGGTGCTAGCGGATTGTTCGAAAAACGCTATGAAAACATCGACGGTGTCGAAACTTACGGTGCGGAAGCGACGGTGGAATACGCGTTTGCTGACGACTGGACCGCTTCGACCAAAGCAGGCTGGGTGAACGGCAAAGATGATGACGGCGAATATGTTCGTTCCATTACACCTCTGGAAGGTAACGTCAGTTTGCGATATGACAATCGCCACCTGAACGGGTACGCACGTCTTAATTGGGCCGATGCCATGGACAGAACGCCAAGCTGCGCGACGGATCTCGGTTTGAAAGCGGATTGTGCCACCACATCTGGTTGGGCAACGGTGGATCTGGGCGTCGGCTACAACTTCAATGCCAACACTTATGTCAGCCTCAACGTGATTAACCTTTTCGACCGCGAATATGTGCGCTACCAGGATGTGGCTGGCGTTGCTGAGTCTCAGACCCGCTTTTCTACTGAGCCGGGTCGCTACTTTACCGTCAACGCGCGTTATGCGTTTTAAGGAGTCAGCATGAAGCCTCAATTGAGTTTACTGGCGTTGAGCCTTGCGGCGACCACAGTGAATGCGGGTGAGTGGGATTACCCCGCGGGCAATGAAGTGGTGGCCGACCCGGCGGCGGCACGCACTTACGTCGAGCTGCATTACCCAACGGCAGGAACCGCAACGCTACGTTATGAGTCGAATAGCCAGCTTGGTCATTACTACAATTTTGATATCCGCGTCGATGGCGCCTATCAACCGCAACGTACCCTTGTGATTCACACCGACACCAGTGGGGTGGTGCAACGTGTGTTTAAGAGCCTCGAAGATACAGTGCTGCGTGACGGCGTGGCGATTACAGCCGCTGAGCTGGAACAACCGCGTCGACTTGAGGCGACAACGCCGCCCGATCTGGCCAGTGGGACGGTCACGACTGCCAGGGTGAACGTAGTGGATCCAGATCTACGCACAATGGACAAGCAACCTGCGCCGGATGGCCCCTGGCTGAGTGTGTCTGACTATCCTAATGCGCCTCGTTTTGTCGAACGTCAGGTGGATGTACTTGATGTGGGTGGACAAATTTATCTGTCAAATTCACGCGTGATGCAAGTTGATGCGGCGTACCTTGAGCAGCAGGACCCGGATAGCGGTACGTGGTCGCAAAGCGACAGTGCCTCCTTTCTGCCGCAAGAAGGTTTGACGCAAATCGCTGACTTAAACGCGCTTAATCGTCTCACATTTGCCTCTGAAGACTTCGTTCAGGTGATGGCTTTTTATCAGATTGATCAGTCGTTGCAGTACCTGCAATCACTGGGCTTTGATCTGTTTGAAGATCCACTTGTGTTTGATGCGCGAGGGTTAGCCAATAACAACTCCAGCTATTTCTTCGGCCCTAAAGCGTTGATGTTCGGTGTCGGTGGTTCTCCGGATGCTATGGACGCTGACGTTGTGGTGCATGAGTTAGGGCACGCCATCCACTATCAAATCGTACCAGACTGGGGCTACGGGCACACCGGCGCTCTGGCAGAAGGATTTGCCGACTATTGGGCGGGTTCCAACAGTTACCGCAAACTGTATCAGCAGGGCAGTGACTTTGAGATTGATACCTTATTTAACTGGGATGGCTATTTCGGTAACAAAGTGTCGACACGCAGCTTGTGGAATCAGCGAGCGCGATACTTCGAACAGAGTGAATACCGAGCTCACGAGAGTGTGGCTGGAGAGTTAGGTGACGAACTGTGGTCAACACCGCTGTTTCAGACGCTGAAGCAAGGTGTGGCTCTCTATGGTGAAGAGGCCTTTAAAGAAGTCGACACCTTAGTGCTTGAGTCCATGTATGGTCTGGGCCGCGGGATGAAAATGCATGATCTGGCTGAGAGTATGATGTTTGTTGCAGACAAGCTCTATCCGGCACGTGAATATAAGCGATTGCTGAAGGAAAACCTGGCGTTGCACGGGTTGTTGAAAGCACCGTTTAATACCGAGTTTGAAGCGCGTTACGTCGACAGCGGACAGCCCGTCAAGATTCGGTTGCTTAGCAATGGCAGGCAAGCCAGTGTTGAGGGGCGCGTTCAATCGTCGACTGGCGAATCTCAAACGCTGCGTTCGGACAAGTTTGAAACGTTGAACACAGAGCTTAAGCTCTCTGAAAATAACGTATGTGGCGAGGTGTTCACTGTCACCACTCAACTTGATTATCAGTACCAGCCGAACTTGCAGACACACACTTGGTCGGATGTGCAGTCTCTTATCGCTGGCATTCCTCAGCTCAACCAAACCGTGCGGGTGCAAAACTCGGTTATCCCGGATGCCACGCAAGCAGACAACGGAAGTGTGAATTACGGATTCAAGAGTTTTAACTTCATTATTAACGACGATAGTCAGCGCATCGATGATGATCTGGTCATTTACGTCAAACTGGCACATGACAACCTGCAAGACGTAAAGTTGGTTCTGGTTTCTCCGGCCGGAACACGTCAAACCTTGATGGCCAATCAGGCTTACTCTCAGTCGTCTCGCTCACTTTACTGGGTGGGTCAGCATGATGCTCAGGCAAAGGCGTTTACGGGCGAATCTCTGGCGGGCACTTGGCGGCTGGAAATCACCGATTTTTCTCTGGGCGATGCAGGCTCTTTGATCGAGTGGTCAGTTGGACGGCTGACAGGCTACAACTGTCGTCAAACGACGGATAACACTACTGAAAATAACAATAACGAATCCGGGTCCGGTGGCGGGTCACTCTCGTGGGGACTACTGCTACTGAGTGGCCTGATGTTCTGGCGTCGTGAGCGCTTTAATTCATCATCTAAATAAAGAATGATTATTATGAAATATCAACTATCTGCTTTGGCCGCAGCTGTGTTGCTGGCAGGCTGTGGTGGTTCAGGTTCCGGCGGGTCTGACACCAGTGCTCCAACTTACAGCTTATCAGGAACAGTGACCGCACAAGCGGCCAATGGCAATGAAAAAGTGTGTGCTGATCTTAACGGAGATTTTCGTTGTGACAGCGGTGAGCCATCCACCACATCACAAAATGGCGCTTTTACCATCACCAGTACCAACAAGGCCATCTTGGAATCGCCATTGGTAGTAGCGCTGGATACCGGCATTTCTTCCTTGTCTCGCGATGCGAACAGAATGTCGTCAGCGAACGCATTTCTTGTCGCGCCAGGTCAACGTAAAACCTCAGGCAACCAAATCAATGCCATCACGACATTGGTTGCAGGGCAGATGGCGGCGGGGGCCAGCTTGTCTGTTGCGGTATCGAACGTCATTGCTGAGCTCAAAGCGATGGGGTTGCCGGCGTCAAACAACCTTCTCAATGAGGGCGACAGCAACGACTACGCGACACTGGAACAGAACATGCTGACATTAATTGCCGCTATGGATAAATCCAAAGCGGATGCGATGCTGGCTGCGTTGAGCAGCAACTTGTCCGACTATCAGGACGTCATTTTGGCGACTGCGCCAACAGATGAGATGATGAACGCCTTGTTGGCCGAGCTAGTGAATGCTACTGCGGAGCTGGGGCACAATGACACCGGTATCGTCAGCTACTTTTCCGATGCCGGTGACAGTTCGGATCCGCAGGCGGACTACCCGGGGCAGGACGCTGATTTCGGTTACGACCACGCAGACGGTGGATTCAAGCTGACCAAGCTGGATGCCAATGGTCAGCCGCTAAGTGCCGATGCAGAAGAATGGTCATGCGTGCGCGACGAGCGAACCGGTCTGGTATGGGAAAGTAAAGTTGACGATGCTGCTTCACCTCAGTTTAAGGACCGTCTGTTCGTTTATCAGGTCAGTGGTCAGTTTGAACCATATGCAGCGGATATTGACGCAACAGGCTGTAAAGCCACTGACGGTATCTGCTCAACCGAGGAGTACGTCGCGTATCTGAATCAACATAAAGTGTGTGGCATTGACCAGTGGCGACTGCCGACCTTTGGCGAATACTACGACCTGATCGATTTTGGCGAAACGCAAACGGATGATGACGGTCGCGTTTATGGCCTGACGACACAGTACTTTCCTCGTCAATCAGTGGCCAGCGAATTTGCTGAGGGAGAAGTGTGGACATCAACCGAATTCTTTACCGAATACGATGCATACAAAGTAGAAGGGGCGCGTTACATCCAGATTGCCCAGACGCGCGGTGAGACTCGCGGCATCACCTATGGTGTCGAGATATACAGTGACCAGGTTGAAGCTGGAATGGGTACGTCGTATCAGCTACCGATCCGTCTGGTATCCAAGGAGGCAAAATAATGAAAAAATTGACGACCAGTATCCTGCTATCACTGATGCCAATAGTTGGGATGGCAGGGCAACAATGCTCGATTGATTTACAAAAGAGCGCACCTAATGTGCGCTATGCGTTCAATAGCAACGGCACCATCAAAGACAAAGTCACCGGTTTGACCTGGATGCGCTGTCCACTCGGGAAAAAGTGGAACAGCACGAACCAGCGCTGTGATGGCGAAGGTACAGGAATGTTCTGGCAGGCGGCATTGAATGAGGTACAGTCAATCAACCAAAGTCAGAACCACGCGCTGTATCACTTTGCTGGCAAAAGTGAATGGCGTATGCCCAGCGTTAAAGAGTTAATGACACTGGCAGAGCATGCGTGCATGAAGCCAGCTCTGAACAGCAAAGCCTTTGCGAATGCGTTTCCTTATTCAACCAATGAAGAGGGGTATGGCGCCGGAGATGTGCGCTCGTACGTCTGGAGTAGCAGCCATATTCAATCAACCAGTGAAATCATACTGTTTGATGTGCGTAATGCAGAAGTGGTGAGTTACGGCCCGACGATGCTTGAAGCGAGTGTGCTTTTGGTCAGCGATCAATAAGCCTGACCATCCAAAGCCCTGCATATGCAGGGCTTTGATTATATTATTCGCAGATATTCGACATTGTCTGATTGCAAAAATGGTGAAATTCGCTAGTATGTGACCTTTATTGATAATGATAGCTTTTATCAATTGGGACAAGTTCCATACGTTAAGCGACCGATAACCATTATGAATCTTTCAAAATCTACCTTTGCTTTGCTGATTGCGACAACTATCAGCAGTGCAAATGCCACATCGCTGAATCAAGCCGAAGCGATTCAAAGCAAAACCAACAAGGCGTCCGCAGCCAGTCAGCAACGCATCGACAACAGCGCTGATACCACTCTTTCCCACAAAGCCGAAATTGAACAGCTTCGGGAAGAGATCAAAAATCTCGAGATTTATCGCAATCACCTGTCTGCCTTAGTTGAAAACCAGCAGCAGGAAAGCGTTTCGTTACAAACTCAGATCGAAGACATCAAACAAACCCGTCAGGGCATTGTGCCCTTGATGTACCAGATGATTGATGGGCTGAAAACCAGCATTGAAAACGACAAACCGATTAAAAAAGCGCAGCGTGAAGAGCGCGTGAACAAGCTCGAAGCGCTGATGACTCGCGCAGATGTCAGTGATGCGGAAAAATATCGTCGCATTCTGGAAGCGTATCAGATTGAAGTGGATTACGGCACTAAGCTGGGTAGCTATCAGGGACCAATCGAACTTGGTGGTAATCTCATCGAAGCAGATGTGCTGTACCTTGGCCGAGTGTCGCTGGTTGCACGCAGTTTGAATGGTGGGCAGTACTGGAACTGGAATCAGTCAGCGAAACAGTGGCAGCCGTTGGATTCAGGCGTTAAAGCCGAGCTGGATAAAGCGTTCAGTATCGCCAATCAACAAATTGCACCGGGTCTGGTGACCTTGCCGGTTTCTGTTGCGGAGGCACAATAATGAAGATGAAAACATTAGTCGCCGCACTGTGTTTGGCGGCATTACCATTAACGTCATTTGCAGATACTGGCCTGGTTAACAAAGCGGCACAAGAGGCCAAGCAGCAGCAGGCACACAACGTACAGCGTGAAGCGGGCTTTAAACAAACAGAAAAAGAGCTTGCGGCGCTTCGAGCGCAGTTGGTGGCAAAGCGTAACGCTATTCAAGCCGATACCGATGCTTTGGCCAAACAGTTCAGCGATAACGAAGACACGTTGGCGCGTCTGGAAGAACAGCTGCGTCTGGAAACCGGCAGTCTGGGTGAGTTGTTCGGAGTCGTGCGTCAAAACGCGAAAGAGCTGGATTCGGAACTGAAATTTTCCGTTATCAGCTGGGATCACAATCAATACAATTCTGTGGTCGATGAGATTGTCGCAGCCAAATCGTTACCGTCTATGAAGCAGTTGCAAGGGCTATGGCTGGCGATGCAAGACCAGATTAATGCGAGTGCTGAAGTCACAACTGGTGCATTGAACTTCATAAATGGTGACGGGGCGACCGAGCAGGTCAACGCAGCGCGTATTGGCGCGTTTGGTTTGGTGACCGAGCAGGGCTACGTTCATTGGAATGGTCAACGACAGGATGCGATTGCTTATGTGAAACAACCGGACAATGCACCGACACTTTCTGTCGCGTCGCAATTGGCTTCCGGCGAGACACAACATTTAGCTCTGGACCCGTCGCGTGGCATCATGCTGGAGCAACTAGCGCAAGAGCCAACGTTGGCGGATCGCTTCGATGCAGGTGGTGTGGTCGGTAAGATCATCATTGCTTTGTTGTTGGTTGGGTTGGGCATTGCGCTGTTCCGTGGAGCGTCACTGTCGATTGCGCGTCAGAAAATTCGTCAGCAGTTGAAAACACCCGACCAGCCGGGTAACAACCCGCTTGGTCGCGTGCTGTCAGTTTACAACAAAGAACAAAACCGCAGTGTTGAAGCGCTGGAGCTGAGATTACTTGAAGCCGTGGTGGATGAGCAGACGGGCCTGGAACGTGGTCTGTCAATGCTGAAACTCTTAGCTGCTCTGGCACCGATGCTGGGTCTGCTTGGAACGGTGACAGGTATGATTGAAACATTCCAGGTCATTACTCAGTTTGGCAATGGCGATCCGAAAGTAATGGCTGGGGGAATTTCTATGGCACTGGTGACGACAGTTTTAGGCCTGGTCGCGGCGATGCCTCTGCTGCTGGCCCACAACATCTTGAGCTCTCAGGCTGAAGCGATTCGCAATATTCTGGAGAAACAGGGTATTGGTCTGGTTGCGGCGGAAGCTGAAAAGGAATCGGCTACCTATAACGCGAAACAAGCTGTAGGGAACGCTGCGTAATGAATACGTTATTCTCCTTTTCCTGGCTACCTGCCTCGATAACGTCCAGTGACTGGGCTTTGTCGTTGTCGCAGTTTATGCAGCAAGGGGGGCAGGTTTTATGGTGGTTGGCGGCTGTTGTACTGGTCAGCTGGTTGCTGGTAACGGAACGTATTTTGTATATCACAATGACGTTTCCGAAACAGAAGGCCGAATGGATAGTGCGTTGGCAAGAGCGTCACGATCAATCGTCTTGGTACGCGCGCTCTATCCGTGAAGGATGGATCGGTGAAGCGCATATTGCGCTGAATCAGAACCTCAGTTTTATTAAAGTGTTAGTCGCTATCTGCCCCATGCTGGGATTACTTGGCACGGTAACAGGCATGATCTCGGTCTTCGATGTGATGGCCGCACAAGGCAGCAGCAATCCAAAATTGATGGCGTCTGGCATTTCGCTGGCCACGTTACCTACCATGGCAGGCATGGTCGCTGCATTGGCCGGGATGTTTGTCCATGCCCGGTTGGCAAAAGCCTGCAACTTGCGTGAATTAAAATTAGAACAAGCTTTAAGGAGTCAGTCATGAGACTCGGTCGACGTCATACCCGAAACGATGAAGCGCAGATCGACTTAACGTCCATGCTGGATATCGTCTTTATCATGTTGATTTTCTTCATTGTGACCAGTTCGTTTGTACGAGAGTCTGGTGTGGAGGTTAATCGACCCCAGGCCTCGAATGTGGTTAGCCAGAAAGACGCCGGTATTTTTGTGGCGATCACTGCGGCTAACGACATCTATATAGATAAGCGCATGGTCGATGCGGAACGTGTTCAGGCAACATTGGAACACCTGATTCTGGACAAGCCTGATGCGTCGCTGGTGATTCAGGCGGATGAACATGCGTACAACGGTACCGTTGTGAAAGTGATGGACGCCGCTAAGGGCGCTGGCATCAAGAGCATTGCGCTGGCAGCGGAGAAAGGCTAATGCGGCGAGTTCTTATTGCCTTGCCTGTGGCTTTCGGCGTGACGATGGCGCTGTTTAGCTTTATGGCCTGGATGGTGGACAACAGTCAGCGCAAAGCACCGGATGCGACTGAAGCACTCAGTTTCAACATGGTAATGGTTGAGAATGAGCAGCAGACGCAACGTCGTCAGCGCAGTTTGCCGGAACCGCCGGAGAAACCGGAAGTACTCCCGCAAACCGAAGTGACGCGGTCTACCAGCTCGGTTGAGCAGGCAAAACCGATGTCTTCTTTGCAACCTATGGGGCTCGATACCGCGGTCGAGGGTGTGGCGGTCAGCGCACCACAGTTCGGTGGTTTTGGAGTCACTCAACAAGTGATGCCGCTTTACCGGGTTGAGCCGCGTTACCCGCCACGCGCCCAGAAGCGTCGTCTCGAAGGAACCGTAGTTCTGAGTTTTACCATTGACGCCTCTGGTCGTACGACGGACATTAAAGTCATGAGTGCGAACCCGGAAGGGGTGTTTGAACGTGAAGCGATTCGCGCTCTGACGAAATGGAAATATCAGCCACAAATGGTGGATGGAGAAGGGGTTGCTCAGCCAGGGCAAACCGTGAACATTGAGTTTAAGATGGACAAGTGATGAAGCGATTACTCCTTTGCATATCAGTCTTACTCCTTTCAGCCTCTGCACTTGCTGCCGAGTTGAGCCAGTACACGGCCATTCGGTTACAAAAAGCGAACGACCTGGCGCAGAAGGAGCAGTACAAAGATGCGATCCAACTGTTACAAGGGATTGATACATCGCGTAAGTACGACCAGGCGATGATCAATCGAATGCTTGGAGTGGTGTATTGGCAAAACGGTAATAACACCAACGCGATTACGTCGTTAAAGTCGGCGGTTAACAGTGGTGCGCTGGTCGACGATCAGGCGTGGCACACGGAAAAAATGCTGGCCGATTTGTTGCTCAATGACGGCCAGTACACGCAGTCACTCAAGCACTACTATGCGTTGGTGAAATCGGTACCTAAGACGCAAAAGGCGGATGAAGTTTGGTTCCGGATCGCTCAGGCGAACTATCAGGTTGAGAAGTGGCAGCCGGTGTTGAACGCGATTGCAAAGTATGAAGCTTTCGGAAATCGTAGCAATGCCAGTGCACTTCAACTTAAGCTGGGTGCGCAGTTAGAGTTAGAGCAGTGGAAGCCCGCTATCCCGACGCTGAAGTTGTTACTCGCACTGGAACCGCAGAAATCAGCCTGGTGGCGTCAGTTGGTGAGCCTTCATTTACGCGTCGGGCAGAACCGCAGTGCGCTGGACACGCTGGCACTGGCCAAGATGCAAGGTGTCGAGTTAAGCCAGCAGGATTTACGTTTGTTAGCCCAACTCTACGCGCAACGTGGGATCCCTGAACGAGCTGCACAGCAATTAGCAGAGTTAAACGGTGCGGCTTCAGACGCTAAATTGCTCAAAGAACAAGCCATATACTGGCAACAGGCAAAAGAGTGGGACAAAGCAATTGAGTTCTGGTCAAAAGCCGCGAAATTCAATGCGCAGTACCATTGGAATGTCTCACAACTGTTGGTACAGGAAGGGCACTATCAGCGCGCGTTGAAGGAGTTAGATAAAGTGACCTCACCGGCGCGTAAAGCCGATGTCGCGTTGGCGAAAACCCGGGCTTTATACAAACTCAATCAAATTGAAGCCGCATTGGTCCAGGCAAAACGTGCAGATGCTACCGAACCGTCTCGCCAGGCCAAGAGTTGGATCAAGTATCTGACAAAGCTGCGCGAACAGACAAAGGATCAAGCGCAAACCAGCTAAACGCTGTTGTTGGTGGGATAACCAAGCCGGAGTCATGTTGCTCCGGCTTTTTTGTAAGTGACTCTTATTCACGAGCGCAAATGAGAACTAATTGCTTTTATTGGTAAAAAAGGCATAATCGTGTCGTCAGTTACTTGTAGGGAAACAACAGGCGGAACATGCAGCACGGGTTTTTTGATGAGTTGTTTCATCACGCAAAACAGATCACGCCTTATCTCGCCGGAGAAATCGGGCCAGTTCCGGAACTCTCCATTCATATCAGTACCCCGGCCTCGGAAACGATTCAGGCGTTGTACCATCGATTAGCTCAGTCAAATCCGGATGCGGGCAGTGCTTACTGGTTAACGCGTACCTGGGACTTATTATGCTGGCAGCCGGTTTATATTGCTTTTCTCTCCATCTATGGTTTTCGCACCTTGCCTGACATTCATCGCATGGCGCAACTGGTGCAGCCGGAATTCATCGCAGGATACCGGTTTGCCGATGCCAATCATATACATGGTGATGAGGAAACCCTGATAGCTGAGGCTGGTCGGCAGCTAACGGAGTTATTGGCGTTTTACCGTGACCAGATTAGCCAATGGAGCCGAATCCGTCCTGGCTTTACCAATCATCTCCTGGCCGATCTGCTGCTTGGTTGTATTATCAAAGTGCAACAGTTCTTTCCTGAGCTGACGAATGACTACTTAACTGAGCAGGCTGCGTTATGGTTGAACGCCTGCCAACTGCCGGATAAACACTTAAAAAGCCTGAGCGTTCACCCTCAAAGTGGACGACTGCAACTGGTACGAACAAGTTGCTGTTTGGTGTTCAAATGTCAGGGCAGGGAACTGTGTGCTGATTGTCCACGTCATCCGGATAACCGCAAATAAACACCGATTAATAGGTGCAGTCTATCTGATCGATAAGCACAATCTATTTTCCCTAACTCGCTGATCCCGATACCCTAATTACTTGGTTGAGTGATTAAATGGGGAAGGCCGATGTCAAAAAGTGCAATCGTTGTGGAAGGTGGCGCCATGCGGGGCGTGTTCGCCGCTGGTGTATTGGATGCTTTTCTGGAGCTGGATCATAAACCTTATGATTTTGCCATTGGTGTTTCGGCTGGCGCATCGAACCTGATTGGTTATCTCGCGGACTACCCACACCGAAGCATTAATGTCATTACTCAGCTTGCCACCAGTAAGCGCTTTTTTGACCCGACCCGATTTATTAAAGGTGGCGATCTGATTGACGTAAAATGGCTATTTGAAGAGTCCAACCGCCGTTATCCCATCGATGAAGAACGTGTCTTCAGTTCGATTCCGTTTCTTGCCGCCGCCACCAATGTGAACACTGGATCAGCAGACTATTACCGCGTGACCCGTGAGAACTTCAGTAAAGCGATTGAGGCAACGACAGCACTACCAATCGCGTACAAGCACACGCCATGTTTTTCTGGTGGGTGTTACACTGACGGTGGTGTGGCCGATTCCATCCCTGTCAAAGAAGCATACCGTCGTGGTGCGCGCGATATTACGGTGATTCTGTCTCATCCGGTCAGCTATGAAATGCCTCAGGCACGTAATCCCTGGTTAATGAAGAAACTGTTTGCTCGTCATCCTGTGTTGGCGGATGCCATGCTTAAACGCGCCGATAACTACAATGACTCGCTGGCGTTTATTCATAACCCGCCAGCCGATGCTGTGATTCGTGTTATTGCACCGCCGGAAGATTTTCACGTACAGCGCTTAACCATGAAACAGTCGGTTCTGATGGAAGGGTATCAAATGGGTTTAGTGACCGGGCGGGAACATGCCAAAGCATTCAAATTCGAATTGACGCCGGAGCGGAAAATCGCGTAGCAGCTCATTTGGCTAACGGTTTTGAATAAAAGAATCAATAATAAAAAAGAGCCAGCCTTAAGCTGGCTCGAGTTCAATCGAGAGTCACTGAAAAGAGTCCGGATAGACTACTTCATCGGCAAACAGCAAAACTCTGCTCGCCAGATGAGGCTCTTGGAATCCTGCATCGTATTGAGGACTTCCTGCCCGGACATTTGCGGATAAGATTTCATTACCCGCACATCGTCACTTCGCTCGTCTGATTGGTAAGCCCGCACATGAGTAAAAGTGGCGCCTAGATTATTATTTAGCATGGATTTGGAAAGGCAAATCCCAAAAACATCCCGTCTCATTTTCTATCCCTCTGACCTCGTTATTGCCCCGCGACGACAGCTGATTATGTTGTAATTGCCGCGCTGAACATTCGCATCCTTATGTGGCCGCTGCATAATAATTATACAATTCGTACAGCGCCTTCGCTGATTATATCGACTAAAATTGATGTGACTCAATTCACATATTCAACTTGATTAATATTTAGCTATTTTCACCTTTTTGGAAGTACTGATAGTAAGTGACTAATTTACATACAGAACTCCATTCTGTCGGCCTTTTTCCTTACTCATCCTCACAGATATTGGCTGACAGCTTAGAGCCTCACAAGATTCAGTGGTAACTTAGCGCCAGATAACTAAGGATAGTGGTATGAAATGGAGTCAAGTCAGCTTTCGTAAGCGAATGCTGATCATCATGACCTTATCAGGGCTGATAGAACTGCTGTTGCTCGTCGCAGCAGGGTTCATTTACGTTAAACATGCCCAAGAGGAAGAAATGGGGCAGAAAGCCTTGGGTGTCGCTGCATTTCTGGCTCGCTCTCCTTATGTGATCAATATGGTCGAGAATCGTGAAATTGTTGAACATCAGCAGCGTTTTCGCGAACTGACGGATTTGATTGGAGCGGCGTTCATTGTGATTGGAGATGCCCAAGGCGTGCGTCTTGTGCACCCGATAGATCAGCGTATCGGACTACCAATGCGTGGTGGTGATAATGACGGCGCTTTGATTGAGGGCCGCGCCTACGTATCGACGGCAAAAGGATCCCTTGGTGTTTCGGTGCGTGGAAAATCTGCGATCTTCAATGCCAATGGCGACATCATTGGTGTGGTGTCAGTAGGCTATCTTATTGAGCGTTTGCAAGATAGAGTCGAACCGTTCCTGACATTTCTCATCCTCATGGCACTTGGTGTGGTTGGCGCGAATGCGATCGTTTCCAGCTACGCATCACGCCGCTTTCAAAAAGCCATTTTAGGGTTTGAGCCTGAGGAGATCGGCCGCTTGTACGTTGAACTCGATGTCACCATGAGTACGCTCAAAGAAGGCATTTTGAGTATTGATGGTGCTGGTAAACTGCGCTCAATCAATCGCAGTGCGTGCGATATTCTCGGCATCGACAAAGACACAGCGCTGAATCAGCCACTTTCGAAAGTGCTGCCGGAAAGTGACTTACACACCGTTCTTCAGACAGGCAAAACCGATCATGATATTAATCTGTATCTCAATGGTCAGCGACTGATTGCGAACCGTAGCCCGATTATTGTTGAGGGCAAGGTGGTTGGCGCGGTATCGAGTTTCCGGCTCAGAGATGAAATTAATGAATTAACCGAACAACTTTCCCAAACCAAAGCGTATGCCGAGCTGCTGCGCTCCCAAACTCATGAGCACCGCAACAAACTCAATACCATCAGTGGGCTGGTACAAATGGGCGAGTTGGAAGCGGTACAACATCTGATCGGTCAGGAGACGGCACACTATCAGAGTCTGATCGAATTTTTACGCGAAACCGTTCGAGATCCGTTGATTGCTGGTATGTTACTGGGCAAGTCGGAGCGGGCGCGCGAGCTCGGGTTGGAACTGGTTGTGGAGGAAGGTTCAAGGCTAAATGGTTTACCTGAGCGCATCAACGCAGAGGATGTAGTGACGATTCTGGGTAATCTGATCGACAACGCGTTTGATGCCACGATGAGTGCAATAAAAGCGGAGCACCACATTGCCCGGGAACGGCGCCAAATTGAAGTGTCCATCAGTGACTTTGGCCATGAGATCATTCTGGAAGTCGATGACCAGGGATGTGGACTGCCTGACGGCATTGCACCAGACACACTGACCGAGCGGGGAGTATCGAGCAAAGATAACCATACCCGCGGCGTGGGGTTGTATTTGGTTAATCAGTTAGCTCAGCGTTACCACGGAGAGTTGGTAATTAATGGACATAAAGAATTTGGAACGAGGATGACGGTGTATTTGCCCAAGGAAGATCAATTATGAGTACGTTAACCCGAGTCATGATCATAGAAGACGATATCGCTATCGCTCAATTGCACCATCGCTATCTGGAGCAGATGGGCGGTTTTGACGTCGTCGGGATAGCGACAACTCAGGCAGAAGCTGAAATGCAGCTTGAGCTGCTTAAACCCCAGCTGGTCTTGCTGGATGTGTATCTGCCAGACGGAACCGGACTCAATATTCTTAATCAGTTACGGGGTGAAAATCTGGGATGCGATGTCATTCTTATCACCGCTGCCCGTGACGTGGAAACACTCCAGACGGCGATGCGTGGTGGTGTGGTGGATTATCTACTTAAACCGGTCATGTTTCCTCGCTTAGAGGCGGCGTTGAAAAAATATCAGTCACGTCAACAGGAGCTGGGGAGTGTGGATGATCTCAATCAAAGCCTGGTTGACAAAATGCTTCAGGCCAATGTCGGGAGTGATAAACCTTCCGGACGTCTGCCCAAGGGGATTGACAGTGTGACGCTGGATAAAATCCGTGCGCTGTTTACCTCACCAGTCAGTCTGACTGCGGATGAGGCTGGGGAAAAAATAGGCGCCAGTCGAACGACTGCCAGACGTTATCTGGAGTTTCTGATCACGGTAGGGGAACTGGAAGCGGATTTAAATTATGGAACGGTTGGACGCCCTGAACGGCGATATGTCAAGGTGTCCCGTTAGTTCCTGGCAGGTTCTGCTTGCGTAAGTATAAGAAACGCATAAGAATTACAACTTAGCGGGGTAAACGGGTAATGAGTGGTTAATGGAAAATATTTTCTTTATTGTCGTTATTTTAGTGATCTTCTTTTTTGTGGTGCAGAAAAAACTGCTCAGGCAAGAGAGCATTAAAGATTCCAGTTATAAGAAAAAAGGACCACTGTTAAATTTACAGGAGGGGGCTTTCTTCAATGCGCTGAAAACCGCTGTTGGTGAGCATGGTGTGGTTATGACAAAAGTAAATATGGCCAATGTGCTTGCCCCTATCGCAACCAACAAAAAACAGTGGTTTATCGCGAACGGTCGGATCGCGAAAAGTTATTTTGACTACATTGTCTGTGATCCAAGAACGCTGGAAGTGCGCGTCGTGATTGAGCTGGATAACGGAAAACCGCTCGATAAAGGAAAAGCCGAGCGGCAGAAACTGCTGATGCACGTGTGCAAATCGGCAGGTATTCCATTAATTGGTACGTCCATCAAGCACAGCTATCAGGTCGGACGTCTGCGCCGTTTGCTGGCTGCACATATTGATTTAATTGAGCCAGACAAAGAGATACGATTTTGTAAGAAATGCGGCAGTCCTATGGTGATAAAAACCGCCAGCCAGGGAGAGTTTCGAGGTCGCCGGTTTTTTACCTGCAGTCGGCAGCCACAGTGCAGTTATACCGAAAACTATAATGTGGTCTTTGAAGACGATGAGTTACCTGAATAACCCGAACGCCCTCTGTTGAGGGCGTTTATGTATTTGTCTTTTCTAATGTTCAATGGGCTGAAGATCAAATTTATGCGCATTGAGTAAAATGTAGTTTTTCTACAGTTTAAGCCCTCTTTCAATCTACAAATTGCCTAGTAACTCACTGTTTATCAGGCAGTGAGAAAAATTCCTACGAGTCCAGCGCTTCATTTTGTGACTTCTCTTCTATCTTAGTTTTCTCCTCCCACCACTCTACGCCCTGAATCCTCTACTGATGGGGTGAGGTAATAAAATAGCTGAAATAGATAAGGTTAACTTGTGGTGATGTTTGCTTATTGCTTCCACATCGGGAAGGACCCAGGTAAGGGGTCCCCCAATTACGTGAACAAACATGGATATAACAATGAACATCAAGTTAACGAGAATGACTTTGGCTTTTGCATCGCTTGGAATGCTGGCAGGGTGCAACGACCAGCTGGATCTCCGGGTGATGGATGGCTATTTGAGTGACGCCGCTGTCTGGCTGGATGTTGACGGCAACTTTCAACCCAATGGTTCGGAGCCGCAAGCCCGCACGGACGATCAGGGATGGGCGAGTTTGGATGCCTCTGGTGTCAGTCGCCAGCAGCGCAGCAGCTTGATTGCCGCGCAAGTTGAGCGTGGACAAACCGTCGACCAGGATATCCCGGGCGTGGCAGCAACACGTGATTATCTGCTACTGGCGCCGGCTGACTATGCGCACGTCAGCCCTCTGACAACCTACATCAGCCTAAAGATGTCTCAGGGCGTCAGCGAAAAACGTGCGATCGCTATGCTGCGCAGGCAACTGCGACAGCCGGATTTAATCCCGGACAGCGACTATGTCGCTAACGAAAATCTATTGGCAGCAAGAGCGGCAAAGGCACTCGCGCAGTTAATGCCGGAAACCCTGAGCGATACAGAGGTAAAGCCGCTGAGTAAAACGTTGGAACAAGCGGCCAAAGTGTTGGGTAAAGAACTGAGAAAAGGCGACAGTGATTTACGCTATAAAACCTTGATGTTGGATTCACGTGGTAAGCCAGTTGTGGTGAGCGACAGTGATGAGGATGGTGTGGCAGATACCCTGGATCTGTTTCCGAATGACAAACTCGAGTCTGCGGATGCGGATCTAGACGGAATTGGTGACCATGCGGATCAGGATGACGATAACGATGGTTTCAATGATGAAGTTGAACGTCAGGTGGGGACTGATCCGTATGATGCGATCAGTCAACCCGCTGATCTCGATGGCGATAAAATTCCGGACTCGCTGGATGCGGACATAGATGGGGACGGATGGTCGAATGAGGACGAAATACGCTTAGACAGCAACCCGTACGATAGCGTCAGCCAACCTGCGGACTACGATGGCGACAAGGTTGCAGATGTCGAAGACAGCGATATCGACGGTGATGGCGTGGCAAACAGCGCAGATGCATTTCCGAAAAACCGTTTCGAAAGCCTTGATACCAATGGTGATGGGTTGAGCGATTTTGCCTCCAGTGATGACGATGGCGACGGTATTCCAGACAGCGTTGATACTAACCCAAAAAGCCCAGACAACAGCACCACTGAACCGACACCTGTGTATCAACAGGCGGTGATCTACTACAAGCGCGACGACGGCAACTATGAAGGCTGGGGTCTGCATTTGTGGAATAACGCGACCTGTGATGCGATCAGCGAAGATGCCCTGAGTGGTGTCGAGTGGGGCAGTCCTTACACGTGGAGCGAGATTGATCCTGAATTTGGCGCCAAATTCACCGTGCCACTGAAAGGTGAACACGGCGCGTGCATGAATTTCATTGTGCATAAAGGCGACGATAAAGCGCTCGGAGGCGATGATCTACAAATAGAGTTTGCCAAAGGCAACACGCTGTACACATCTCATGGCAGTACCACATTGAAGTACTCGCCGGATGAACAGAACACCGTTGCCTTGTCTGGGGCTGCGGCGCATTGGCTGGATGTCACTTCCATTGCCTGGTTCGATCACAGTGAAGCGGCTCGTTACCAGATATGGAGCAGAGAGGCTGGCAACGGTGATATTGCTCAGCCACAACAATTTGAAAAATATGATCTGTCTTTGGCTGGTACAACAGACAACCCGGAATTTCCCCACTTGCGTGGACGCACTGAGTTCATGCTTGACGTGGATGAAAGCACAGCCAAAGCCTTGCTGAAGACACAACTGATCGCCGTGGCACTGGATAATGAAGGTCAACTCTTAGTGGCGACGCAGGTTCAGATTCCTGGTATCACGGATACACTGTATACCGCCGGACCAGATGATGCAGATGAGGCTCGACTGGGCAGCTGGATCGAGGGTGACTCGGCGCAATTTGCCTTGTGGGCTCCAACAGCACAAGACGTCGAATTGTATCTGTATGATCAGGATAAAGCGCTGATCCCTTCGTCACCATTGTCCATGAAGCTCGATCCAAAAACAGGTATCTGGCGTTATCAGGGCGGTGCAGAGTTGGACAATGTGTTCTACCGCTATCGAGTGAAAGCTTACCATCCGAAAACCAGTCAGGTTGAATGGATGATGACGACGGATCCATACTCGCTGTCACTGAGCACATCCAGTCTTCATTCACAACTTGTCGATTTGAACTCGCCCCTTTCTAAGCCCGCAGGTTGGGATAGCCAGACCATTCCGGTGTTGGATAACCCAGAAGACAACATCATTTATGAACTGCATATTCGTGACTTCAGCGTCAGTGATACTAAAGGAACCGAAGAGCGAAATGGTAAATATCTGGCATTTCTGGAAGATTATCGTGACAGTGTCACTCATCTAGAGGCGCTGAAACAAGCCGGATTGACCACCATTCACCTGCTGCCAAGTTATGACTTGGCTTCAATCAACGAGAACGAAGACAAGCGGGTTGACCTCAACGACACCGTTGCCAAATTGTGTGACGTGAGTCCGGGTGCCAGTTTGTGTCAGGATAACACTCCGCGCAGTGCGACGATTCTGTCGTTGTTAGAACAGACCGATCCCAATTCGGGAGAGGCTCAGGCCTTGTTGGCGGACATTCGCTCGCTAGACAGTTTTAACTGGGGTTACGACCCATTCCATTACAGCGCACCGGAAGGTAGTTATGCAGTTGAAAGCGACGGCATATCTCGGATTCGTGAGTACCGGCAGATGGTGCAAAAACTGCACACCATGGGATTCCGTGTCGTACAGGATGTGGTGTACAACCATACCTATTCATCCGGTTTGTACGATAAGTCTGTACTGGATAAGACTGTTCCCGGTTACTACCATCGCCTGAACCCTGTTACGGGAGCCGTCGAAAACTCCACGTGCTGTGACAATACGGCGTCCGAAAACCGGATGTTTGAAAAGCTGGTGGCAGACAGCGTTATGATGTGGGCCCAGGACTACAAAATTGACGGGTTCCGCTTCGATCTGATGGGACATCTGATGAAGTCCAGCATGCTGCACATCTATGAGCAGACTCAAAAAGTCGATCAGGATACTTGGTTCTATGGTGAAGGATGGAACTTTGGTGAAGTGGCCAATGGCCAGCGCGGTGAAAACGCTACTCAATGGCCGATGGCAGGGACGGGAATCGGGACGTATAACGATCGCCTGCGTGACGGTGTGCGTGGTGGCGGACCGTTTGATAGTGGTGACGCGTTATTGCAAAACCCAGGTTTTGCTAATGCCGGCGACCGTTTCTCAGAAGAGTTGCAATCACGTATGGATCTGATTCGCTATGGTATGACGGGGAATTTGCAGAACTATCCGCTGCAAACTCATAGCGGGGCAACAGTCTATGGCCGCGATTACTTATATGGCGATCAAGGCGCGGCGTACACACTCGACCCTCAAGAGTCGATCAACTACGTGTCTAAACATGACAACCAGACCTTATGGGACTTCAATCAGTACAAAGCGCAAGCTGATATTTCTCCGGCGGACAGGGCGAGAATGCAAATCGTTGGTCTGTCGACGGTTATGTTAGGGCAAGGTGTACCATTCCTGCATATGGGCTCCGAGCTATTGCGTTCTAAATCGATGGAAAGGGACAGCTACGACAGCGGTGACTGGTACAACAAAGTCGATTTCAGTATGCAAACGAACAACTGGAACGTTGGTCTGCCAAGAGCCGATAAAGATCAGGCGAACTGGAGTGCGATTCAATCCATCATCAGCAATCCGAATACCGTGGCCACACCAGACGATATTCGCTGGACAGACGATGCATTTAAAGCACTGCTCAAAGTGCGTTCATCGACGCCTTTGCTGAGACTGGTTTCCGAGCAGGAAGTATTGGAAAGGGTACGTTTCCATAATACAGGTCCTGATGCGCAACCAGGTATGATCGTGATGTCAGTCAACGATGGTATTAACGCCGGGGCGGACCTCGATCCGAGTTACGATGCAATCGTGGTAGCCATCAATGCCAACACGTCTGCGCAAAGCCTTCGTATCGATGGGGCAAATAGCTTTGTGTTGCATCCGGCACTCACTTCATCGGCCGATCCACGCGTTAAACAATCAACGTTTACAGATCAGACGTTCTCGATCCCACCACTAACGGCGGCGGTATTTGTTCTACCCCAGATTGGTGAGCAAGGTGAAGGGTTAGTGACAGAGGCGACTCCGGTCGATGTCGCGCCGTATGGCAACACCAAAGTGTACGTGCGAGGCTCGATGAATGACTGGAACACCGAAAATGAGATGACTTATCAGGGCGACGGACTTTATGCTTTTGACGGTTACCTGACCCCAGGTTCGTATGAGTTTAAAGTTGCCTCTGATGATTGGAGCAGTGTGAATCTCGGATACGGTTCTGTCGTTACGGGTTCAGGTTCGATCACTCTGGAAGATGCAGGTAACGGCAACATCAAAGTCACCGTGACGGATCAGGGAGTCTACCAGTTTACGTTGGATGCGTCGCAACAAGACCAACTCAAACTCGCGGTGCTCAACCAAGATTTGGATTACGCCTGTTATCAGGACGACAATCCGGCGTGCGATCTGAGAATCTATCAGGTCATGATGGAGTCGTTTGTCGATGGAGATGCCAGCGCAGATTACGGTGTGGGGTATGGGACGTCTCATCACAAAGGTGATTTGCAGGGCGTCATCGATAGCCTGGATTACATTGCCAGCCTGAACGTCAATGCAATCTGGCTGACCCCGGTATTTGACTCCTGCGCGGGAGAGGGCGTGGACAACAAACTCGACGCTACGGGCTATTTTGCGTGTGACTATTTTAATGTTGATCCGAACTTTGGCAGCAATGCCAAACTGAAAGAGTTGATTGATAAGGCACATCAAAAGGGACTGTATGTCTTCCTGGATGGCGTATTTGGTCACACCCACGTGAATGGCGTTAAACCCTCACCAAGTGGCAAGTTACCTTCTTTACGCAGTGAAGCCGGATATCCCGGGATGTACGTCAATTACCCGAATGAAACCAGCGAAGCGTTCTTTAGCGAAGTCGCGACCTATTGGGTGAAGGAGTTTGGTATTGATGGATGGCGTCTTGATCAGGCGTATCAGGTACCTTTACAGACCTGGGCCCGAATTCGCGTTGCAGTTGAACAAGCCTCGGCAGAGAATCAACAGGCTGGACTTGATTGGGGAACGTTAGGTTACATGGTCGGTGAAGTGTGGAAAGGTGCGGACGAAATTTCTCGTACGACGTACGGCACCGATGAGGAGCCGGGGTTATCATCGGCATTTAACTTCCCACTGCGTTATGGTCTGGTCCAGGCTTTAGCGGTGGAAGAGTCGGGGGCCCGCGGCAACGCACGTGCACTGGATGCCGATTGGAATAAGCGCGCGAAATCTCCGTATCACGCGATGCCGAATCTGATGTTGGGCAATCACGATCTGGTGCGTTTCGGGGATTTGATTCAACGAGGTGGGTTGGGAGACGATCAACTGCGTCATCAGGCGGCGTTCAGTTTCTTGGCGGCGTATTCTGGCCCTATCACATTCTATTATGGTGAGGAAATTGGTGACGAGGTTGCGGATTTCGCGGCGAAAGTGACCTCAGATTGCGCAGCGCTAGGCGTATGTGATGACCATGTCGCACGCTCAAGCGCAAAAATTGAAGGAGTGACCGCAGCTTTAACACCTGAGCAACTGACGCTGAAAAACTATCTGGCTCAACTGATGCAGGTTCGCAGTGAGCATCCTGCGTTGTATAAGGGAGAGCGTCGAAACTTATGGATTGACGATCAATTGTATGTGGATCTGAAAGTTTACGATGACGAACAGATTGTTTATGCGCTGAACACGGGTACGGCTGAACGAGTGGTGTCGTTAGACAACACACAATTAAAAGCCGCCTCGCATTTGGTAGATCTTATCTCTGGAGAGCAAATCAACCTGCAACCCGGGATAACCTCAGTCACGGTTCCGGCATTGACCGGACGCTTGCTGAGCGTGAGATAATCTGAATCATAAAGCCCGCGATTGACGCGGGCTTTGTTTATCAAGACTCGTTTTACGTTACGCGGTAGATAAAGCTTCCTGTTCAGGCTCGTTTTCGTAGGAGCCACATACCATGACCTGATTACGACCGTTTTGTTTCGCGCGGTATAGTTCGACATCTGCCGCAATCAGCACATCTTCTAATGTTAATTCGGCTGCACATTCGCATACGCCGATGCTGGCCGTTAACTGAATACTGTAGCCAGAAACATGAAATGTATGGTTGGCAAACTTCTTGCGCAGGTACTCGGCTATATGCACGGCTTTGTCCACGTCAACGTTGTTCAGGGTGATACAGAATTCCTCGCCACCGATGCGGTAGGCGTTATGGTTGGGCAGTAAATCCCGTAGCAGGTTGGCCGCCTGAATTAACACTTTGTCGCCTGTGTTATGACCGTACTGGTCGTTCACTTTTTTGAAGTAATCCAGATCGAGAATAAGAACAGATAAGGACGTGCTGCTTAAAACCTTACGCTGATTCTCAAAATGGTGGAGTAGGGCATGACGATTAAAAATGCCTGTCAATGCATCGCGTGCTGCCATACGTTCTAAAGACTGCTCTGAGAATTTACGACGCACTTCGTAGATGTGGGACAAAATCCATAAGCTGAGATACACCCCGCTCAGGTTCATGAGCATGCGATAGTCTATTACGTGATTGACCTGATGGATTTTGAGTGAAATCACCAAGGTTTGAATCAGCAACACGCAGCCGGTACTCAGTAACCCATAACGTCGACCTAATAAAAGATAATTGATTACCGGGAATAAACAGGTCCATACGACCAGAGCGGATGAAAACACGCTAATGTATGTACCGACGGCAACAATCAGTACCAGAAAGTAAATGTAGGCCACCGACACTGCAATACGAACCTTACCTTGTCTGGCACGCCAATAGACGTAAACAGAAACCAGAAAATAGGCGAATTCAAGCCCACTCAGTAAGTAAGACTGATTAAAGTACGCATTAAACAACGCGAAAAAGAGAGAGACCGACGCAAGAAATGCGCTCAGGCACGACAGCACGGCGGCTCGTAGCTCGTGAGAAGGGTTAAAAACGTCTGATTCCATGACGAATTATCCTTAGCGCCTGGTGATTGTGGGATGGTATGAATATTCCTCCATACTAATGAAACCGAATTCATTATCAATTTTGATGTTTGAATAAGTGATCTTGATATCGCTTCTAAGTATCCATGTAAATGCTGTTAAACCTGTCATTAAATAGTGACATCGGTTAAGCGCCTGAGATTAAAATGGATAAACTTTCAACAAAGTGGTGATATGTCGGCCAAACAGTTCAAATTACTGGAAATTACGCTTGCACCTTTAAATAACAGCCGTTAATATCCTCCTCGTTCTCAGGGAATGCGTCCGTAGCTCAGTTGGTTAGAGCACCACCTTGACATGGTGGGGGTCGGTAGTTCGAGTCTACTCGGACGCACCATTCCTGATAACGATCAATATATTTTGCGTCTGTAGCTCAGTTGGTTAGAGCACCACCTTGACATGGTGGGGGTCGGTGGTTCGAGTCCACTCAGACGCACCAAATTCCAAAACAAAGCCCGCTTATACAGCGGGCTTTGTTGTATTTGGACTTTTCATTACAGGGTAAATCAGGCCTAAGTAACGGTTTGCTTTGAATTGTCGATACGAAAAAAATCCGGGCATCTGCCCGGATTTGAATTAGCCAAATGATGTTGTTATTTTTATTTGCTGCTTAACGCACGATCATCTGTTCACGGCCAGGGCCAACAGACACCATTTTCACTGGCACACCCATCAGTTCTTCAATGCGCAGTACGTATTTTTGTGCCGCAACTGGTAGGTCTTCAAATTTACGACAAGCAGTGATGTCTTCGCTCCAGCTTTCCATCTGTTCGTAAACCGGAGACAGGGCTGCCGTTTGAGGCCAGATTGGGTTTTCGCTGTGTTCGCCATTGTAAGCCACACAGATTTTCAGATCTTTCAGCCCGGTCAGGCAATCGACCTTAGTCAGCGCAATTTCTGTGGCTGCTTGAAGTTCAACACCGTTCTTGGTCGCAACAGCATCAAAATACCCCATGTCACGAGGTCGACCGGTCGTTGCTCCAAACTCATTCGCCGCTTCGCGGAACGCGTCTTGTTCTTCCATCGCCGTGATCAGAGTACCAGTACCAACGGAAGAGCTGAATGCTTTCGCCACTGCAATCACTCGCTCCGGACGCAGGGCCGGTAGGCCACTGCCGATCCCTGCGTACATGGAAACCACGTTAGATGATGTCGTCCAAGGGTATTCGCCATACGTCAGGTCACGTCCAGCACCCAACTGAGCTTCAAATAGCAGATTTTGGTTGTCTTGTTGCAGTGCTTTCAACGGTAAGCTGACATTACAGATAGCATCACGCCAAGGTGTGGATACGTCCAGTAACCACTGAGCCATCTCTTCTGCTGTTTGTTCAAATTGAAAGTCTGGGTACAGGGCGCGCATTTGCGGCAGTTTCCAGTCGAGCATAAATTGTAAACGTTCGATCAGGACTTCGGGCTGTTTTAGCCAGCCCACCAGAATGCCTTTCTTCATAACGCGATCGCCGTACGCCGGAGCAATACCCTGGCGGGTTGAGCCATAGGCACGATCCGCCAGACGCTGTTCTTCCAGCGTGTCTTCCATAGCATGCAGCGGGAGACACAAGGTAGCGCGGTCTGAAATGCTCAGATTGATTTTTACGCCTGCAGACTCAACTTCTTCCAGCTCTTTCGACAGTGCTTCAGGGCTGATGACCATACCAGGACCGAGTACGGCCAGACAATCGGGATTAAATACGCCGCTTGGCAGTTGGTGTAGTTTGAACGTACCAAGGTCGTTCACCACGGTGTGACCAGCATTGTTGCCTCCTTGGAAGCGAATGCTTGCCGAAGCCTGTTCAGCCAGAAAATCCACGATGCGGCCTTTGCCTTCATCACCCCAGTTAGCACCAACAACAACGATAGACGACATAAGTAATCCTCCAAAAATTAGACGGTCAAATCTTATGCCTCTCGATGTGATAAGAGAAATTAATTATACTGATTAACCCAATAAGAATTTCATATCAACAGAGGGCGGATCATGTTGGACCTGAATTGGCTCAGAACCTTTGTCACATTGGCTGAAGTGAAACACTTTGGCAAAACGGCCACGATACTGCACATGACGCAGCCTAATGTCAGCCTCCATATCAAACAATTGGAAGGAGCAACCCGGGCAAAACTAATAGAGCGAAATCCGGTGCAATTGACGCAAGCGGGTATTCGGTTATTGGACACAGCTCAGAATATGTTGAAAGCGTTGCAAATATGTCAGTCGGACCTCAATGCCATCAACGAACTGACTCAGGGAACACTGTCGATTGCAGCCAGTGACATTGTTTCCCGGTTGCTGCTGATTCACCCATTCCAGAAATTTAAACAGCAGTATCCGGGGATTGATCTGACTCTGTTTAACACAACGTCATCGCAAGCGGTTGATTTAGTTAAGAGTGCACGGGCCGATGTCGGCTTTGTTATCGCTCAGAAGGAAAGCCAGCCACTGCATTTCACGCCGCTAATGCAGATTCAGTGGTGTGCATTTGGAGACAATATCCTCGAGTGGCACGGGGAGGGGGATGAGCTGCCGACTCTCATTTTATTAGGGCACGATACCCGAACCCGAGAGTTGATTGATGCTTCGTTACCTGCGCTGACGTTACCGCGTCACAGAGTGATGGAGGTAGGCAGTGTCGAGGCGCAAATCGACTGGGCGGAAGCTGGGTTTGGTACAGCGATTGTGCCGGACTTTTCGTTGCACTCTAAGCTCAGCTTGTCCCGTTCGGTTACGCCGTTGCCGGGTTTTCCTGCCACCAATTTTGGCTATATCGTGCGGCAGAATCAGGTGTTATCGAAAGCGGTAAAACAGTTATTGACCTGGGTCGCCAGAGAGTGCGAATAAAAAGGCCGGGCAATGAGCCCGGCTTTTTCGTTATTCAAACATCAGGATGATATAGACAAAGAATAGGATCAGGTGTGTGGCACCATTGAGTGAGTTGGTCCGACCGCTGCTGAAGCTGACGCTGGCCATCAGTAGGGTAATGGCCAATAAAACCATTTCAGCCGGAGCCAACCCAAGGTGGATAGGCTCATTCATCACCGAAGAAATCAACAGCACCGCGGGTACGGTGAGAGAAATCGTGGCCAGCACCGAACCGAAGAACAGATTCATAGCACGCTGCAATTGGTTACTCAAGGCTGCCTTAACAGCACCCACGCCTTCAGGAGCCAGAATCAACAGGGCAATCACCAGGCCACCGAGCGCAGGAGGGGCACCAAAACGGCTGATGGTGTCGTCGATAGGCACAGCCAGGCTTTTTGCCAGTAAGATCACCACCAACAGATACGCAATCAGAAGAATTGAATGATAAAGGTTGGAGCCCATCGGGCCGTGGAACTCGTGTTCATCCTGGTGGTCGCCATCAATGAAAAAATGTGTATGGCTGCGAGTCTGAATAAACAAAAATACGGCATATAATGCCACGGAAGCAAAAACCAGCACGGCTGTCATGTTGGTAGTCAAAGAGCCCTGATCATCTGAGGAGGTAAAACTCGGCATGACAAGACACAGCAAAGCCAATGGGATGATCGCAACCAGATAAGCTTTTAACCCGTCAATATTGTATGACTGAGTATGGTATTTCAAACCACCGATCAGCAGCGTCAGACCCACCAAGCCGTTCAGAACCGCCATGATTACGGCGAACATCGTATCCCGTGCCATAACGGGGTTCGCATCGCCCGTGAGCATGACCGAAGAAATCATCACCACTTCGAGCGAAATCACCGAAAGTGTCAGGATCAAGGTGCCATATGGGTCACCGAGCTTGATCGCCAGTGCATCCGAATGGCGTACAACAGCAAAGATGGCGGTTAATACGATCGCGAACAGAATGATGGTTGTCAAAATACCCGTGGCTGTGCTGAGCCCACTGCTGAGTAGAGATTCACCGCCTAATTTAAAGAATGCAACAGCGATGATACCGAGAAACAGAATAAATTCGTCGGTAAGGAATTTGATCATTGAGGGAATCCTCTGGTTATGATTTTTACGCGAGCCAACCGACATAAAAGGCGGCCACTATGTGCATAAGGTTAAGTATGACGTTTCTGGTGAGACAGAAAAAGCGTCATTCATAACTTTCAGCAATATTTTTTTCGTAAATATAAGAAATTACGTGTTTAGCTGAAGGTTTTGCTCATAGGGTATTCGTGTGCGTAAAACAGATTGCCATCTTTCCAACCGGCTATACGGATTCGTGACGACGATACTTTACCAAGCCAGTGATGGCGAAACTCGCACAATGGGATCGTTTGTCTGGCCAATCGGTAGATGGAGGCCGACTGAAATTCGTTCACGAGTTGATAAGCAGGAACACTGCCGCAAGTGGCAGTGCCATCTGCCGAGCTCAGAGAGTAGTGACCCAGCCATCGAAACAGTGGCGGCACGGATGATCGTGTCAGTGTGCTTTCTTCGTCAGATTGCTCAGCGTGAGCGTCAAAAAAGAGTGCATCAGGCTCTTGTGCAGTAGCACACAAGCCTGTATCGAAGGCTTGAACACGCGACAAATCATCGGCCAAAAAGGACGACGCGCTTGCCAGTTGGGCAAACAGTGAGATCAGCAGTAAGAGACTCAGTCGAAGGATGTGATGGCGCAATTTGTGTGATCTGTGTCGTATTTTGTTGGGCCTATTATATCGGCGAATGTCGACGGGGAAATGGATAATTGTCGTCGTTCTGTTACAAACTATTACTTGGTCTCACGAGGTGAGAAAGTTTCTCTCCATAAGCGAGGAGACACGGATATTTTTTGTCTTTTTATCGTTTTGTTCGGCAGAAGTGTCGAGCGTATAACAAATGAAAACTCATTTTTGTACAAGATGTTACAAACAAACTAGAGTGTTATCGACAAAACCTCCGTACGACAGGGAATGGAATATGCAGAATAAATGCAAGACGGTGTTACATGGCAATAAGCGCATTTCACCGGCTGAGATGTTCGAAAGAATGGCTGAGTGGTGCCGCGAAAATAATGTTGAACACGACATCTACGGGCAAGGGGAGTTGATCCAGGCGTTTGAACAAAAGGTGGCTGATTTACTTGGGTTTGAAGCAGGGTTGTTCGTGATCACGGGAACCATGACTCAGCCGACAGCGTTACAGATTGCTTGTCAGGAGAAGCAATGTGCCAATGTTGCGATGCACCCGACCAGTCATGTTTATTTGCACGAACGTCAGGGCTATCAACTGCAACAACGTTTCAACGTATTGCCGGTCGGAGAACCTTACCAGCCATGGACTGTCGAGCATCTGGAAGCCATTACCGATCCGTTGGCTGCCGTACTGTATGAGTTACCAATGCGCGAAATCGGTGGTCAATTACCTGAATTTGAACACTTACAAGCTGTAAAAGACTACTGCGCAAACCATAACTTCCATCTGCATATGGATGGGGCCAGAGTGTGGGAAGCGGCGGCGTGGTATCAAAAAAGTTATCAGGAAGTTGCGCAAGGTTTCCACTCTGCGTACGTGTCTATGTACAAAGGTGTGAACGGATTAGGCGGTGCAATGCTTTTGGGTGACAAATCCTTTATCCGTCAGGCTGATACTTGGATGAAGCGACAAGGTGGGAATGTTTGGCATCGGACGCCTTACGTCGTGGCAGCGATGATGCAGTTTGATGAGCGGATTGCTGCGATGCCCGCTCTGTTTGAGCGCACGAAGCAGTTGTACACACAATTTGGAGAGTTTCCGCTGTTTACGCTCAATCCGACAGCGCCACAGTCCAATATGCTTCACATCTATTTGCCTTTGAGTGAGTCGCAAGCCAAAGTATTAAGAGATGAACTGGCTGAGGAGCACAGTATCTGGATAGGGAATCCACAACAAGCAGCGTTGCCAGAGCAGAGTTTTCTGGAATGGTATGTCGGAGACTTGCTGCTCAATATGGAAGATGAGTTGTTGCATCAAACATTGCGGACGATACATAGCGCGATAGCAGCGAAATTAACTCCGTAGGAGAGTCGGAGATGTTGATGCTACAAACCGATCGTTTGTTGTTACGACCTGTGCAGCGAGAAGACATGGACGTATACCGCCAGATCCTGTCGTGCCCCCAATTGACGCGGTTTCTGCCCAAAGGAAAGCCCTATACGGAATCAGAAATCAGTCAGCATGTCGTGAACCGGGTTGATCATTGGCGACGCCATGAGTTTGGCAGTTTTGTGATTTTGGATAATACGGACGCGCAGCGTAAACTTGGTTATGTCGGGGTTGAAGAAAGTCCTCAACCTGGTTGTTTTGATATTCGTTATGCTTTGGTTCGTGATGCGTTAGGGCTGGGGTTAGCCCTGGAGGCCGCTCAGTCGGTTGTACAGTTTATTTTTTCTCATAACAAACTTAAGCGAATCTACGGTGTCTCGCTGGTCGACAACCAGCCTTCCTTAGCCGTGTTACGAAAATTGGCCATGAAACCTGCCCGGAACGTCGACCTTTATGGCGATCGAAGTTTGATCACCTTGGTACTAGAGCAACCGGAGAGATAAGTGAAGAGGTGGAAACGATGAGTTATATCGCAACAGCTTTAGTGTTATTCGTCGCGCTGGAACACGCCTACATTCTGATTTTGGAGATGTTTCTCTGGCAGTCACCCAAAACACGTAAAGTGTTTGCGACCAGTGAAGAATTTGCAGCATCCACCAAAGTGCTGGCCGCCAATCAGGGGCTCTACAACGGCTTTCTCTGTGCGGGTTTGATTTGGGGACTTACGTATCCGGATACCGAAGTCGGCACCAGCATTCAGATGTTTTTCCTATCTTGCGTTATTTGCGCTGCCATATTTGGAGGTTTGAGCGCAAATACTAGAATATTATTCGTTCAAGGAGGGCCTGCTGTCCTGGCCGTATTGGCAACTATGTTTAGTTAATCACGTGATAATGGTGACTCAACTCATATTTCCGAGGTGCGAATAACAATAATTTTCAAACAACATTGTAGCTGTTGCATAATTTCGTTAGTCTGCTCACTCTTTCAATTCCCCCTAACACAGCGCTTGCCTTAGTCACGCAGCGCTGTGTTTCTTTCCTGCACAAGGATGTGTTAAGGATTGAAAGCCCACTTGAGGGCATTCCTTCTGCTTCTTTTATACGAGTTGCCTGAATAACATCACACCGAAGCAAAACGCTTTGTATACATGGAGTGTACCTAATCATGGCGTTTACCCGTGTCTTACGTTGCGGACAAAGCGGCTTGGCTAATGCTGACAAACTCCCATCCTAAGTATGAGTAAGGAAATGACTGACATCGTTCTGGACAAGGCGGTAAACAGCTCTCTGTACAGATAATGGATCCCAGGCGAAAAAATCAACTTTATTTTAGTGCGCTTGTTTCCATTTTTTTACTGTCAATTCACTTGATAGTCGATAGGTTGATCCTAGCTTATTTAGTGCTATCGCTATAGATTCAGGTGCATTCCGATGACATACAAATACGTCAACTCTCCTTACGATATTGTGTACAAAATCATACCGCCGCTCGATACATCATTGGGCCATCAGGATGTGCCTGCTGAAGAGCTTGAGATGCGTGAAATCCTTGAACAGTGGTACTTCGAAGGTCTTCTCCCGGTACTCAACAACCACAACCAGGCAAGTGAGCTGCGATTACACCGTCGGCTAAAGAAATTCAACCGCATAGTGATGCTATTGTTAAAAAATGACTTCTACGGCTCGGCCGCGAAACGGATCGTGTCGCAATGGCCTGAAGAAAGTTTCAGTACCCGCTATATTCGTTATTTAATCGAACAAAGCGAAGTCAATATCCCCGCTTATTACACTCGCCACTAAAACTGAAATGACAGCCCCAGCGTAAACAGGTTCACATCTTCTTGAGACGAACTTGTCGGTGGCGCAGTAAACGACCCATTTCTGTTTACCCGCTTTGCATCGATATATTGCCATTCGGCGTTCACCGCCAAATGCTGATTCAACGTATAGCGTAACCCGAGTAAATAAGATTCGCTGTCGCGGTCCCGGCGTTGTTGTGAGTAGGTTACATAGGGTGTCAGGCTCTGCCAGTGATAATCGAGGCTCACGTACCAATTCGCATATAAATCTCGACTTAACAAGCCTTCTGAGAGAAGCCGTACTGGCCCCCAATACTGTTCAATCCCGACGGAGAAAATGTCAAAGGTCTCTTTGGATTGTTCTGTTACCGTCTGATCGCTTGAGGGGATTGTCATTATGGCCGTTTGCTTCGCTTCAGATCTGAGGTAGGACACGTTGACCGTGCTGTCATCAAAATAAAGTTGAAGCGACAATCCCGCTGTGTAATCAGAATCCAACTTAAGTTGACCACCCACGATCCCAAAGGTCCCCTGATCTGACAGGCCATAATGCGCAGTAACAGAGGTGGTGACTTGATCGCTTAACCAACCGTTCCAAGTAAAGCTAATGCCATCGTAAGAGGTAATACCTAATGTGGCGTCATATACATCCTGTGGTGGCCGGAACCAAGGATAGGCGTAGGAAACGTAGTAGTATTCCGACATCAAAAACAAAGGTAACCTCAGACGACCAACCTTTATGGTCAATGCATTGACTTCATAGGCTGCATAAACCCACTCCCATTCAGGATCAGAATAATGATCCTGGGGACGTTTCGCGAGTTGGAATGACGTTCTGAGCGCCGGAGATATCCGCCAGTCAAGCTGTAGCCCTAGGGTTGAATCACAGTCATAGCACCAGTCATCCGTAATTTCGCGATTACGAAACAAAGGCGTGGTGTTGTCTGATTTAGCGGCAGAAACACTGCCAAATCCGCCGAGTATCACAGTGTCGCTGAGTGGGTGAGCCGCTAAAACGCAGGGAGAGAACAGCAGTGCCACGAGGCTGGAGATGTTTTTCATAGCGTCACTCCGATTCTAATGTGTACAGCACATTAAGGGATTCTGGGACAACAGCAAAATCAAAATAGGCAATGCCATTGGGATGGTTGAACAACCAGCTGAGAACCGCCTGTTCGCTGTACTCAGATAGCTGAATCGGAGGCTGTACTTTGCCTGAAAAGGCCAGGCTGGCCCACTGGGTGTACATTTGAGTAGGTGATTTCCTCAATAGTTGTCGGTAAAAATGGATTCGTGTTGGGGAGTCCACCGGGAGATCGCAAAGAACCACTTTTTGGTTCTGTACTCGGGTGACTTTGCCACGATAAAGCATCTTCGTTTGATGTTTAGTCAGCTCTGGCCACTGTGTATTAGCAGACACTACGTAGATTGTCTTTGCCTCGGTCGCCATGGAGCAAAGTATTCCGAGTGAAAGAAGCAGTATTTTTAACCACAACATCTGGTTGATCATCAACTTATACATCACAGGACGGATCAAAACAGTTCGACTTCGCCTTCGTGCATGTCTGACTGCAATGTGGAACCATGTTTGTCTACTGACGAGTGTTGCTTTAATTCACTTAGTTGATGGATCAATGTGTCGGTATCGGATTGGCCTTGCAGGTACTGTTCGACGAAAGTTCGAGAATGGTTTAACTGCACCAGACTCAACGCTATGTGTTCGTTTTGCTGCGATACGATGTCAGAAAACTGCAGGGAACGCACGCCGACGTTAACCAGTTCATTGACGCGTTTCGCGTTATGTTGCAATTGCTCGACTTGTTCATCGACCTGAGCATAGGCGGATTCAACACCTTTGAGCATGGTGTCGACTTGTGTTTTTGATTCTTCAGCGGCTGAGATGTCAATCGCTGCCATTTCCTGGATGATTTCGCTCACATCACTAATGGTTTTCTGCGCAGTGGTGACTTGGCTCTGTATCTGATTGTTCAAAGAGCCCGCCTGATTAGAGAGGTTTCGTACCTCCTGCGCCACCACATCAAATCCGCGGCCTGCTTCTCCCGCTCGAGCCGCTTCTATTGCGGCATTTAGTGCCAGCAGGTTAGTTTGATCGGAAAGATCCCTGACTTGCTCAATGAGCCGGAACATCCCTGATAACTGTACTGACATGGTCTCCATGGATTGGCAGGCCATCTTACTCTGAGAGCGAATTTCTTCCAGGCTATGGACATAGCTGGCAATCACTTTTTCTGTCTGGGGGGCGACATTGCTCAGACTGAACTCTTGATTGTTGTCATTCAGCAATTTTCGCGTCAGTTCGGTGGCGCATGCGGTTTGCTGTTCACATGCTTGCTGCATATCAATAAAGCTTTGATTGAGATTTAACGAAGAATCCTGGATGACACTTAACTGATTGGTCAGGGAAGTGGACGCCTGAGTCAGGTCGTCGTTTGTGGCGTCATACACGGCTTGAAGTACCTGTTTTGTTGAAGCATCGTCTACGGTCATCACTGGCTCGTTACTGCGTTCGACGCGTATGACTAACCAACTGGACGCCATGATTCCAGTGATGATAACGGGAATGAAATACGCTGAATATTGAGTCAACCCTGCGTTTAGAACCAGCAAAACGATCACTGCCAGGTTCAATATCAGTACAGGCCGAAGATAGGAAGCTCTATCCATAGCACTTCTCCATAATTGTTTTCGGTATTTGTTGTAAAGGAAGAACTTCATGATGCGCGTTGAGTTCATAAGCGACTTTTGGCATTCCCCAGACAGTCGAGCTACGTTCATCCTGAACCAGGTTATAACTGTTTCGCTGTTTTAAGTTCAGCATGCCCTGGGCTCCGTCGTTGCCCATGCCAGTCAGCAAAATAGCTAATGTTTTCAAGCGAGGGAAACGTGCGATGGAATCAAACATGACGTCAACGGATGGCTTGTGCCGATTCACTTTTTCGCCATCATCCAGTTGTGAAAATAACTGACCACCACGAAATTCAACGCCCAAATGCTGATTACCAGGGGCAACATAGATATGGCCAGGTTTTAGCATCAAGCCGGAATCCGTGACTTCAATAGAGTTCAGACTCGTTACTTGTTTGAGACGTTTGGCAAACGCAGCACTGAAGGCTGGATTGATGTGCTGGGTAATGACGATTGGTGGCAAGTTATTGGGCAGTTGAGACAGGATATAGCGTATGGCTTCTGTGCCACCGGTTGACGCGCCAATGGCGATTAATTGCACTTGGCTTGCGTGACTGGATTTTTTCATCGGTGACTGAGCGGGGTCATGCAGGTTACCGCTGATGTTTGCCCGGGCCGCTGTAATCACCTTTTCAATCACCAATTGGCGATAATTCATTAATTCACTGAGAATTTCTTGGGTCGGTTTAGGGAAGTAGTCCACAGCCCCTAACTCAAGAGCTTCTAACGTCACTTGCTGACCATGTTGGGTCAGCGACGAAATCATCACCACCGGAAGCGGATGGAGACGCATCAGATTTTTCAGAAACTGCAGGCCATTCATGCGAGGCATTTCTATGTCCAGTGTTATCACATCGGGTTTGTGTTTTTTTATCTGCTCACGAGCCTGATACGGATCTTCCGCCGTTGCTACGACTTCGAGGCGTTTATCGGAATTAATGATTTCGCTTAGCAGTGAACGAAATAGGGCAGAATCATCAACGACAATAACTTTAAACACTTTCATCAGAATAACTCCACACGTTGTTGAGCAGCTTCTGTCACCAGTTCAGTATCAAGTTGCTGTTGATAATAACGTTCAAGTGCAACCGTTTGTTGCAGCAGTTCCATATCGATTTTCTTGATCAGTGCGCGACCCGTTTGAGGATCAAACACCAGTCGCCGGGCAACGCGTCCCCCAAGGTCGCGATTAATGACGGTTAATTGCTCAGTGTCGACAAACTCGCTGATGAAGGCTTTATTGCGCTCTCCTACACAATACCCGTTGCTACTGAACGTGCCGCCTCCAAACAATTTAAAAACCAAATCAGACTTCAAAGAGCCCATCTTGAGCATGCTGTTTATTAACAACTCCATCGCGTGCAAGCCATAACGTGATTCCACAGAGAGTTGCTCAGAGCGTTGCCAATGATCGACATGGGCGCAGTTTGGTAATAGAAAATGATTCAACCCACCAAAACGCAACCGGCTGTCCCAGACACAAACGCTGACACAAGAGCCCAGCCCGGTGAGGATCAGTTCGTTTTGCTTACTGCAATAAATTTCGCCTGGTGCGATCTTGACCACTTCTTTGCCAAACTCCGGACTGTAAAAGCGGGTGAACCCATCGCTGCCAGTGGACTGGCTGAAATGACCAGAGTGATAGCCAATAACTGAATCCATCAATCCTCACGTTTTCTGAAAATGGTCATGCCCTTGTGTTCGAATAGATGACTCAATTCGCCTAAACCTTCGGAGTGACCGATAATGAGGTATCCGCCTGGTTTCAGTTGGTCATAGAAGCGCTGAATCAGACTCTTCTGCGTTTGTTTGTCAAAGTAGATCATGACATTCCGGCACATGATGAGGTCAAGCTCTGCCTGGATAGGCCAAGGGCGTTGCAGATTGAGCTGATTGAAAACCACTTGCTGTGCGACTTCCGGTTTGACCTGGATATGACCGAGATTCTCGCCCCGACCTTTACGAAAGCAGCTTTTCAGATAACTCTCAGGGATAGAGTCCAGCGCTGACTCGCAATACACACCACGTTTTGCTCTCTCTAACACGTTGGTATCAAGGTCAGTCGCCAATATCCGAGCATCCTGAAATGACGCCGACGAGCCTTTTGAGCGCAAGTACACAATGAATAGGTGAATCAGGCAGGCCAGGGAATAGGGCTCTTCACCAGTAGAGCAGCCTGCTGACCAAATCCGTGTCTTGGGTTGTTGTGCCCACTTTGCCAACAAGTGCTGCTTGATAAAATCAAAATGATGTTGCTCACGGAAAAAGTGGGTTTTGTTGGTGGTCAGGGCATTGATGAGTTTTTCTTTTTCATCCTCAGATTGGCGCATTTTGCGCAGGTACGCAGCAACCGATTGGCAGCCACAGTAACGGAGGCGTTTAACCACACGGCCATACACCATTTGCCGTTTAATCGGTGATAAAGAGATCCCCGTCTCCTGATATAGGAATTGACGAATATAGTCGAAATCCTGATCTGTAAAGGAAAACTCGGTTTGCGGCTCCGTCGTAGTTGGTTTATTTGGAGAGCGCTTTTGCTCTCCAATCGGAGCCAGATCAATCTGCGCCATTAGAACTCTTCCCACTCGTCACCGTTAGACACACGGCTTTTGGCTTGTAAACTCTGCTTTTGTGCAGCCGGTACCGACGAGAGGCTGATGGTTTCGGCCGTCATGGGCACTGAACTGAGATTATTATCGGTGGCAAAGAAATTCATCAGTTTCAAAAGTTCGCCGGCTTCGTCTTTGAGCGACTGGCTTGCTGCGGATGCCTCTTCCACTAGTGCGGCGTTTTGCTGCGTCATTTCGTCCATCGTAACAATGGCTTTACTGATCTCTTCGATGCCGGTCGATTGCTCTTGGCTTGCCTGATTGATTTTGCTGATCAAATCGGTGACTTCAGTCACTGACGCGACAATCTCGTTTAACGTTTCACCCGATTCGTCTACCAGTCGAGTACCTTCTGATACTTTGTCTACGCTGTCTTTGATGAGCGCTTTGATCTCTTTGGCGGCACCAGCTGAGCGTTGGGCCAAATTGCGAACTTCACCAGCCACAACCGCAAACCCTTTACCTTGCTCTCCGGCGCGTGCAGCTTCGACTGCCGCGTTGAGCGCCAGCAGGTTGGTTTGGAATGCGATTTCATCAATCACACCGATAATGTCAGAGATCTTCTTGCTGGCATCGTTAATCTCAGCCATAGCAGACACTGCCTGACCGACAACTTGCCCCCCCTTGGTGGCCTTGCTGGTGGCATCGATAGCGAGATGATTCGCTCCCTCTGCGCTTTCTGCGTTCTGGCGAACGGTGGCCGTCATCTGTTCCATACTGGCTGCCGTCTCTTCGAGGCTGGAGGCCTGTGCCTCGGTTCGTTGACTCAAATCGTTGTTACCATCAGCAATTTCTGTGGATGCCGTTGCGACTCGGGCGGAAGAGGCGGTGATTTTCTCAACCATGTTTCGCAAGTTCTGAATTGATGCATTCACTGAGTTTGCGAGCTCTGCAAATTCACCTTGCATGTCATCGGACATGGTTTGCTTGAGGTCGCCGTCGGCGACTTTGGACATCACATCAATACACTGGCGGATAGGGTTCACGACGGCGTCTAATAGCCCGTTGACGCCTTCGCTTAACTGAGCCATGAAGCCTGAGTATTGGCTGCTGTCGATCCGAGACGCCAGCTCACCGCAAGAAGCATTGGCAATCAGTTTTTCGATTTGCTGCTGACCATCAACTTGTTCGGTGATATCAACCCACTGCAGCGCAGGGCCGATAAAGTTACCGGCAGGATCGCGCATGGCAATGCAAGTCAGAGTGAATTTCAGATCTCCAACAGTGATGTTGGAAGTAAATGGCAACCGATCCGGATTTGAGATAATTGAACGTTGATGCTCGGGACGTTTGTGGAATATATCAATGCTCTGTCCCACCAATTTATCCACCGCGAATCCCGGAAAGATCTCAGCTAACTGACTTTCCCGGCTCTTAAGCAGTTTGTGCAGTGACGGATTAAGGTAGGTGATGTTTCCATCCAGGTCAGACATCATTAGATTGGTTGTCATACCATCTACCGCGGAAGCCAGACGGCCGATTTCCAGTTCTTTTTTGCGCTCTTCTGTTACATTACGCCATTCGAGCGTCGAGCCTATGTATTCGCCGCTGCCGTTTACGATTGCCGCAACGTTAAGCTCTATTTTGATCTCGCCAACGGTAATATCGGTTGAAAATGGCAGATTGGAGGGATCGGCCAATAAACGACGTTGATGCTCAGGCTGTTTGTGGAACTGGTCGATACAACGACCGAGCAACCAGTTTTCTTCGGCAGTGAAATCGGGCCAGAATTTGCGGAATTCGGGCTGACACTCTTTAAACAGTTCCAGTGTCTGGCGGTTTACGTAAGTAATGATGAGATCACGGTCCACCATTACCATCGCTGTCTGAGCCTGATCGACAGAAGCTTGGAGCGTCGCGATTTCGTTTTCTTTCCGGCGTTCTTCGGTAACATCACGCCACTCAAGCGTCGATCCTATGTGTTGGCGGCTTTCGTCAAGCACCGCACCAACATTGAGTTCAATGATCAACTTACCGATGCGTATGTCTGTACGAAAGGGGAGGTTATTGGGATTCGACAAAATTGCGCGTTGATGAGAGGGGTCTTTGTGAAACTCATCAATACAACGACCGATCAGAAAGTCATAGCTCGCTTCAAAACCTGGCCAGACGGAACGGAATTCGGCTTCACATTGTTTGAGCAATTCGACGGAGGTTTCATTAACATAGTTAATCACGAGGTCACGATCGACCATCATCAACGCGGTCTGCGCGCTGTTCAGGGCAGAGGAGACTCGGTTCAGTTCCTGAGATTGTTGCTCCAGTTGCTGTTGGAGTTGTGCGTAGTCTTTTTTGACTTGTTCTAATTCACGGCTGTTAAAGAAACCCATTGCTGTATCCTCTAGCTGATTTTGTCGCTCAAGACTTGATCTAATTCCTGCAGATCAAAAAATTTTTCTAGTTTTACTAAGATGATGTGTTTGTTATTGATATTCGCGATGCCCTTAATGTAACGATATCTGGGGTGCTCACCGCCCAACGGTGGCGGTTGCACTTGTTCCTGAGTCAGTGGATAAACGTCTGCGACGGCATCGACGATAATGCCTAAACTGCTGCTGTTGAATTTGAGTAAAATCACCACCGTTAAATCGGAGATTTGACTGGGTTCGAAGCCGAATTTCTGCCGCAGGTCGATGATAGGGATGTACTCCCCGCGGAGCTCTAAGACTCCCAGTATGTAGCTGGGTGAGTTAGGCAATGCTCTAATGTGAGTCCAGCCTCGCACTTCTCTAACATCCAAGATATCAATCGCATACTCTTCCTCCTCAATCACAAAAGAGAGGTACTCTTTACTGTCATTGATCACAGAATCCCTCCTCGCTTTCTTCAGTCAGGTCCATTAGTGGACGTGTGCTGAGTATGGTTGCAAGCCCGTTTTTCTGACGAGTTATCCCTTCGATAAACCGTGATAGCGATGTAACACGCTGCAAAGGGGTGATCTCGTGCGCCATACACGTAATAACATCGGCAACACCATCCACCACGACGCCCACATGCTTTGTATCACCCTGTGAATTGGTGCCTTTGAGGACGATAATGACGGTGGTTGGCTGGTAGTCAGGCCGGATACGATGGAAGCGAATGCGCAAATCGAAAATCGGCACGATCATCCCGCGCAAATTGATAACGCCCATCACGAAATCTGCACTGTTCGGAATCAAAGTCGGAGTCTGCCAGACTCGAATCTCTTCAATGTCGCAAATATTAATGCCATACAACTCTTCGCCAATTAAGAAGCCGAGAAATTCGCGATAGGTTGTGCTCTGTGCATCGTCTGAACTGTTGTGGCTTATTTGTTGAGTATCGGTTAGCTCTCGCATGACACCCCCTCAATCACATGTGGTGCTTCATGCTCTGTCACTGACGACTTCATGCTGGTTGAAATCAAACTTTGAATGTCCAGAATCAGGGACACGGAACCGTCACCGAGTATGGTTGCACCAGAAATGCCATGCACTTTGCGAAAGTTGGATTCGAGAGATTTAATGACAACTTGCTGCTGGCCAAGCAAATCATCGAGTAACAGGCCGACTTTTTGTCCATTAGCTTCAACAAAGCACAATAAGCCGTCTTCGATTCGCTTGTTGGAACTCAGGCCAAATTCATGGTGTAACCGGACAATAGGCAAATTTTGATCCCGTAGCTGATACAGTTCCTGGCCGCCGGCTGCGATATTAATTTTTCCTTGTTCCACTTGAATGGATTCCACAATTGAAATCAAAGGAATCACGTAAATTTGCCCGCAGACGTTGACCAACTGACCATCAAGAATGGAGAGTGTGAGTGGAAGTGTTATCGTGAAACGGCTTCCGGCATCGATGTAAGATTCTACAGCGATAGCACCGCCGAGAGACTCGATGTTCTTTTTCACTACATCCATACCAACCCCGCGACCAGACAAATCTGAAACGACATCAGCAGTGGAAAAACCGGGCATAAAAATAAGCTGGAAAATCTGGTCGTCGCTCATTTCGTGTCGTTGGGTATGCGGGGGTAATAATCCTTTGTTAATTGCTTTGTCGAAAATTACCGAGGGGTTAATGCCTGCGCCATCATCCTGAATTTCGATCACGACATTGCCGCCCTGATGACTGGCTTTTAATGCCACACGACCTTGCGGACTTTTGCCTTTCTGCTTTCTTGCGTCGGGCGTTTCAACGCCATGGTCGACGGCATTACGGATCAGATGCACCAATGGGTCGGTAATTTTTTCCAGCACAGTTTTATCCAGCTCGGTGTTTTCACCTTCAATATCCAGTTGGATCTCTTTGCCGAGTTTGGGCGCCAGATCGCGAATCAAACGCGGGAAGCGGTTAAAGGCAAAGCTGACCGGAAGCATTCGTATGTTGAGTACGCTGTCTTGAATTTCACGAGTATTTTGCAGTAGCTGTTCGATACCGCTTTGTAACGGCTCAAGCTTACTCATGTCAAAGTCATGAGAGAGTTCGTTGATCATTGACTGGGTGATGACCAGCTCTCCGACCAGGTTAATAAGGTGGTCGACTTTTTCGATATCCACACGAATCGAAAAACCACTGCGCGGGCTCTGCGGAGCAGCAGGTTTGGAGACTTGTTGTGTTTCGGTAGTGGTGACTTCAATATGTTCTTCGTCTTGTGTGTGGCCGTGCAAAATGCGTTTGATACTGAGATCACATTCATCTTCGACCCACTCGAACACTTCTTTTATATCGGATTCGCTTACGCTCTCGTCAAGCTTAATTATCCAGGAAAGGAAACAAGACTGAGGTTCGAGCTGTGCGAAATCAGGGACTTCATTTATCTGACAGATGACGTTGCTTTCACTCGCGAGGCTGGTGAGCTCCTTTATAATTCGGGCCGGATCGTTACCGGAAAAAAACAGATCTTCATGAGGGGCGAAGTGTATTTCCCATTCACCGTGCTCTTGCAGTTCAGTGTTCTGCTTTTGAAGTTCACGGTTTTCGTCGCCGTCAAGCGTGCCCAGCGACTCACTTTTCAGCAGTGATTGAAGCTCTAGAGTCAGCTGGGCCATGTTTGAGAGATCAATTTCGGTGTCTGATTCGTAATTCGAAAGCATTTGTTCAGTGAAATCATTTGCTTTTAGCAGCAGATCAATACTGCCACGATCAAGCTTCCGCTTTTCGTTGCGAGCTTCATCTAACAGTGTTTCTACCAAATGTGTGAAGTCACTGATGTAGTGGTAATCAAAAGTCCCCGCACCGCCTTTTATCGAATGGGCGGCGCGAAATATAGTGTTGATTGTTTCTGCATCCGGGCTTTCACAGTCGAAAGCCAGTAGCTCTTGTTCAATAAGCTGGAGATTGTCGCGACACTCTTCTTGGAAAATGCCGCGTAATTGGTCCATGTCCAATGCCATACCACCACCTTACTCAAACCACGCGTTGAATGGTTTTAATCAACGTCTCGGGGTTGAAAGGTTTGACGATCCAACCGGTTGCGCCTGCCTGTTTGCCCTGAGACTTTTTCTCTGCACTGGTTTCTGTAGTTAGCATCAGAATCGGGATAAATTTGTGAATAGCCTGGCTTCTGACTTGTTTGACAAATTCCAAGCCGTCCATGTTGGGCATATTGATATCTGAAATGATGATGTCGTACTTAGCCTGTTTTGATTTGCTTAGCGCATCCACGCCATCAACCGCTGTTGTGACTTCGTGACCTGCATCCTGCAGAGTATGGCTGACCATCTGACGAATAGATTGTGAATCGTCCACAGCAAGAATTTTCATATCGAGTTCCTTTTGATAATCAAAAACAATTCTGTTTACTGGAAGAGAGTTGAATCCAACCCCAGCAATTTAGCGACTGTGCTTAACTCGTCTGATGGGCTTTTCCAATGAACTTCTGTTCCTTGTTGTTTCAAACCAAGTACATACGAGAGCAGTAACTGCATACCCGCTGTATCCACTTTGCACACTTCACTGGCGTCTAACTCCACCGCTTCCCCTTGAGTCAGCGATGTGGTGAGTTGCGCTTTAACTTGTTCAATATTGGCGATGTTTACTTCGCTTTGAAGGGTATAGTGCATAGGCCACCTCTGTTTTTTTAGCAGTATAGGATGCGATTTTTTGTTTCAACTTTTTTATTAATGTTTTTCTTGATAACTGAGATAGATAGCGTCAATTTGATGTGTTGTATTTGCAAAAAACACAACCTCACGCTTTATTTGGATGTTTACAGAACAGAAACCGAATAATACTTTGGTATAAAACGTGTCCATATACCTCGCATCTTTTGCCTATCGATAAAATTAATCGTTGAAAATACACCGTGTTTTCCTAACTTGCTTGTTGCATACCGAAGAATAAGGCTAGGGTAGGTACAGCATGGCGCAGATGGGTCAGTACCCGAATTCAACACAAGCATTGTGGTCCGTCGATTTAGAGAGCAAACAGGTCCTCGTTCACGATGCTTTGCACGAACGGACGCTGATCAAAAGCGGTGCGTTGCGTGACGTTTTAAAACCTATGTCAAAACGTACGCGGCGTAGTTTTTATGACTTTCTTAAAATCTGTATCGCTCAGGACAAAATGTATGTCACAAGTATTCTTTACAGCACCAAAGGTCTGCTATCAAAGGTGATACGAGTTTCGGGGTCGAAAGTCGCTGACGACGTTATTTCTGGCAATTTAGAAGTCATCTCCGAACTGCCCAAAATGATGCACACCTACCGATCAATAGACAGCATTCTGGATGATGACCGAAAGTCGGTGGTCATTGTTGATGAAGATTTCGATGTGTTGTTTGTTAACCAAACCTTTTTGAACTGTTTTGGACTGAGTGCTTCTCAATGTATCGGTAAACCTCTGACGGACAGCAGCTCAGGGATGGCAAACGAGGTATTTTTGCAACGTCTGAAAGCCGCACTCAAACACTCGGACCGATGGGTGGGGCGCATCGAGAATCAGACTCGCCAAGGCGAGTTTATGATGCAGGAACTTGATGTTAAGCGCGTTTCTATGAGCAGTACCCATTCGGTATTAATTGTGCGTTTCTTTAACTTGGAAGGTGTACACAATGAGCTTGGCAATGTTGAACCAGACTTTACCATGCAAGATATCGCCATCCCGGATGAACACGAATTCAGACGTCTAGCAAGTGAGTATGTATTAGACAATCAATACTATGTCTGTTTATGTATCCGACCCGATTTCAGTCAAATGTCGCGAGAAATGATGTCGAGTCGTTTGGCGATTGGCTTAAAAAACATCCCACAAGATTTGCTGTTGGGATATGCGCCTGGTGGGGTGTTTTATCTTTTATTCGACGTTCATCTCGATAATTTGAAGGAAGCGAGTGGGTTATCACGTTCAATACGCACTTTCAAACGAGCGCTAAAGCGATGTATTGACGACAGTGTTTATCGTGATGTGCGCAATGGTCATTTTGGTGTGGATATTTTTGGCCTGGATGAAACGCCAATAGAGAAAATCATTTCGCATGCTGAAAAAGCAATGGTGACACATGATCGGCGTGTGACTAACGTAAATTTTTACGATGAGCAACTTTACCGGCGAGCAATATATGTCAGGAACCTGGAACAAACGGTTATTGAAGCGATTCGGGCTCGTAGTTTGAAAGTGCATTATCAACCCATTGTGAACCTGAAAACGGGCCGGATTGATAAAGTAGAAGCGCTGTGTCGATTCGAAGAGATGAAAGGGGACTACAGCATTCAGGAGCTGATTCGAACTGCGGAAGAGTTAGGTTTGGTTCATACACTGGACAAGATCATTACTGAAAAAGCAGTCAAGGAGTTCTCGGAGTTCTACTTAAAAAGCCCAGAACCGATTGAATTAAGCGTGAATTGTTCTCTGGCAGATCAGGAACATGGCCTAAATTATCTGGCAGATTTACATCGGCTCATCGAGCTAAAACGAGAAAAGGGCATGCCAGTTACGATCGAGATTACCGAGAGTGCTTATTTTGACGGTTCTTTGGGGAATTCGGAATTGATTAATACGATCCGCCGATCAGGCATTCATATAGCGGTGGACGATTTTGGTACTGGCAGTTCCTCCTTTGCCTACTTTAATGACTTTTCTTTTGATGTATTGAAAATTGATCGTAAGTTTATTTCTGAGCTGCATCTGATCAAGCAGAAATTCTATGCCGTAAAAATGCTGACTGAATTATCGCATGCGTTGGGTATTAAAGTTGTCGCAGAAGGTGTTGAGAGTAAAGAAGAATTAGACCTGTTGCGCACGATTGATGTTGATTATGTACAGGGGTTCTACTTTTGTCGTCCAGTCGGAAAGGAATCGCTAATCGCTGTTAACGATGTCAATGAACTCTTGATTCATCGTGCTGACTAGGACTTTCGTTGTATTTTAAAATTTTTTTAACGAAATTTTTGTCTGCTCCTGAGTGAGGTAGATTTAATTTTATTCGACTAATTAACTCCATGGCAGTATAACTGCCCGTAAAATAAGGGAAATTGGTTTGTGTTGATAAAAATACTGATGTAAGTACTTATAATTAGAAGAGCTATTAGACCAAAAATATAATTTTATGGGTTTGCACAGTTAATTCCTTGGTTCTAAACTACACATTGAGTTGAAGTGATGATTATTTCATATTCACTCAACGAAAGTACTAATTACGATTAGATTGCAAAGCCTGAAAGGAAGAGGGATTTGCGACAACAATGTTTAGTTGGACTGGAGTTGATTATGTACAATGGACGTGCTTTGAACAAACCAGGGGCGGAGACGCTCACTGGGGTTGCTCATGAAGTTGAATCTCCACAAGATCCTTACGCTAAATACATCAACGATATCGTTGGTGTCGATCTGCTTTCCCCAGAGCAAGAGGTGCACTACGCAAGACTGGCCAGACAAGGTGAGCGCTCAGCCAGAGATGTTCTCATCGAGTCGAACTTGCGACTGGTTGTCAAAATTGCTCGTAAATATACCCGCCGAGGAAACCACAGCCATGGATTGCTGGATCTGATTGAAGAAGGCAACATTGGCTTGATGAAAGCTATCGACAAGTTTGATCCTGAACTTGGTTACCGCTTTTCGACTTACGCAGTTTGGTGGATTCGAGAAAGTATTGAATCATCTCTGATGAACAACTCAAGAACGGTCCGTCTGCCTATTCACGTGCAAAAAGAGATATTTAAACTCTCTCGTGATGCAAAAGAAGTGGGGCTCGAGCTTCGCCGTGATCCCTCGGTCACCGAACTGGCACAGAAAACCAATCGCTCAGTCGAGCAAGTGAGCGAACTGATCGACCTGAGTGGTTTTATTGAATCGAGCGCGAGTGTTTCAACCTTTGATTCTCCCGCATTTACCCTCGAACAATATCAAGATGAAGTGACGGCAGAACCACATAATACGTGCCAACAAACGGCACTGATGTCTGGCTTAGAAAAGCACGTCGACAGCTTACCCGATAAACACCGTACTATCGTGATCCATCGTTACGGTTTGTTTGGTCAGGAAGTCAAAACTTTGGACTGGCTGGGTAATGAGTTCGGTCTGTCAAAAGAGCGGGTGCGACAACTCCAGGCTGAAGCAATAAGAAAGCTGCGCAACAAACTCAGTTTTGATGGTTGGATGGATTGATTAGTCACAAATCAAAGCCCCTTATGGGGCTTTGGTGCATCAATGTCGCCCATAAGTCTGCAATGCTAAGGCTTGATCCAGTAAGAATTCCAGATGGTTTTTCGCAGGGCTTCTGGCAGGCCAGTTAGACAAGATACGTTTCAAAGCGGCTTGGTAGACCTGGCTTCTCAACACCAGCATTATCGTGTTGTCATGGTGGTCGAGCAGTTGTTTTTGAATGTCAAGATACTCATCTTTTGCTTCAATATCGATTTTTTGAAGCTGTTGAAGGGGATAGAATCCTTCTTCATACCAACAGTTTAGAATATCGCGCATTTCTAACTCTTCGTCCGGGACGTCAAACACGCGAAAATTGTGACCGGATGGTACTGGCGTACAGTACGTTTCATCTAACTTATCATTGACGAATTTATACACTTTTACCTCCACCAGTCACTCAACTTAAGTACTAGATTTATAATTCTTAATATCAGTATAAATTCTGGAATATAAATAAACTGTATTAAATGTGAGACTGAAACTTTTAAACACGTAATCAGTTCGTTTATATAGGCTTACGAGCCTATTTTTAAGCTGGTTTAAATTTTTTTAAATATCCATAGGTTTTTTTAATCGGAACGATAAGCCTTTTTTGTGTTTCTTCGAACGCTAGTTTAATACTAACTTAATGTTATTAATAGAAATAGTTTCAGTGACTTGTACACTAATAGCCGACTGTTTAGGTGCGCTAATGAGTCACATGCGATCTTGAAGATTACGTGTGGTTTGGCAGGCAAAACAGGAAAGATGTGATAGCCAACCCATTGCTTATTAAGCTTGCGATGTTTGATACCGAGGTTTTTGTAAGTAAATATTTGTTAGTCACCAGCGTCAATAACAGAGAACACTTACTAAATTAAACGGCGAGTTTTTGCTTCAGGCTTTCCGTTTCTGAGGAAATAAGATACGAAAAGCCTGATAGACGCCAAGTCAGTTGTTTAGACGAATGACTTTATTTTTTCTAACAAGGTGTCTTTGTGGAATGGTTTAGGCACATAGTCGTTCATGCCAACATCAAAACATCTACGAATGTCATCATCAATAACCGACGCGGTCAGCGCAATGATGGGGGTGTGACTCAGGTTGTTTTTGCTCTCATAATCACGGATGTCTCTGGTCGCTTCAAAACCGTCTTTCACCGGCATCATGCAGTCCATAAGAATGGCCTTGTACCGTTTACCCTGATTGATGAGATCTACGGCTTCCTGGCCGTTGTTGGCAACGTCGTAAGTTAAATGCGACTTCTGCAATAACGTGGTGGCAACCAGTTGGTTAACTCGATTATCCTCAACTACCAACACTTGCGGCTGAGTGCTTAAGTTACTGACGTTTACCAAAGAAGGCGTTGTAGACGGTTCAGCTAGCCGTTCTTTTTTCGCCTCCCAGATAGGCGTGACTTGACCGAGCGCCCCATCTTCGACGTTGATTGACGGACGAAGTGCTTTTAATAGCCTTCTTCCGAGTAGAGGGTAAGTCACCAGCCCATGAACCTTACCGCCGTAGTCACGATTGCCGCTATAACCAAGGCGAATTACCGTAATGTTGGACTGTGTCACGTCACTGATGGTGTTGATGTGCTCAAGTGACTGTTTGGGTTCCGATTCCAAATACACCACGGTCAAGTTTAAGCGATGTTCATCTTGTATAAACGCCGAGACATCGTTGTACATGGCTTGGACGTTGAGCCCGAAATAGGCGATCTCATCCAATATGTGTTGATGCCAACTGAGGTTATTGTGAATCAGGTAAAAAGGCGGGATATCATCAACGACATTAACGGTGTCCGTTTCAAATTCGAGTTTGGCGTCAAAAAAGAAGCGACAGCCCAATCCTTTGTCTGAATCGAGGCGAATCTCGCTGTTCATTAGGTTTACAATTTTGTTGCTAATCGCTAACCCCAACCCTGTACCGCCAAATTGTCGGGTGGTGGAAGCATCTTCCTGAGCAAAGGGGCGAAAAATAACCTTTTGTTTGTCTTTCGCGATCCCGATCCCTGTGTCGATAACTTCAAAACGTAGCATCGCACGTTGGTTTTCTTTAGAGAGACACGTGACTTTAATTTTAATGGTACCTTTTTCAGTAAATTTGACGGCATTTGATAGCAGATTGAGCAACACTTGCCCCAGACGATACTCGTCCACGAGCAATGAAACGGGAACATCGCGGTCGATACTGATGTCCAGTACCAATCCTTTATCGGAGATGCGGCTGGTGATCATGTCTGCTGTATCAAAAATGAGTTCGCGAATGTTGGTTGAGTGGAGCGACAAGCGCAGTTCACCGGATTCAATTTTAGAGAGATCCAAAATATCGTTGATGAGCCTCAATAAATGCTGAGAAGAGGTCTCAATGGTGCTTAGGTATTCCCGTTGACTGGCATACAGCTTGGTTTCGGACAGTATCTCGGAGATACCTATGATGCCATTTAGTGGTGTACGAATCTCATGCGACATATTGGCAAGAAAGCTGCTTTTTGCCCGATTCGCTCGTTCTGCTTTCTCAGCCTGTTGGCGGGCAAAGTCGCGCGATTCAATCAGATGACGCTGATTTTCCCGTCGTTCTTTAGTCAGTGTGTTAATCTTTTTAGCAAATTCTGCAAGTTCATCATTGCCTTTTACCATCACAGTTGATTGCGACGTATTGGTGTCGGCGTCTTTGAGAAAATTAAGAATTTCTGGCAGATAACCCGCAACGCGGTGGGCTAGGTTGAGACTGATGGTAAAGATAAATACGGCCAGTAAAGAAACCAGCGTGATAAAAGCGAGACGTTTGGTTTTGAAATCCGCCACTTTGCTGTTGAGCTCCCGAGTCAGGCCGATTTCAATTTGTCTTGCGACGCTATTAAGCAATGATAAGCGCTGATCCAGACTTTTAAGCCCATCTCTGATCGCTTGCTCTGACATATGAAGCGCCTCATCGTTGTTCAGCAGTTGATCACGAAACCGGGCACTGGATGAGAATGCCGGATGCGAAAACGTGTTCAACAGCATCTGAACATGGCTTTTATCAGCGTTAATCACCAAAAAGCGCTCAATATAAAGTTTCTGAAAATCGAAGTAGTTCTGAATTCTCTCATGGTTGTCATGATGAGCCTGCTCTGTGGCCCAACTGTCGCTTTGACGAGATTCGCGATGGAAAAACCAGTTCTCTTCAGCAGCCCAAAGCATTAACCATTCAAGTTGATACAGCGCTTTTAAATGTCCTTCAATCGTCGGAATCCCTGTGTGAATATCGACTTTTTCCAGGTGCAACAACATTTGCGAGTGGAGTTCTGCCAACCAAGTGGATAACTCGTCGCTCTCTTTCATGCTCTTGGTCTGAAACAAATCGGATTGAGTTTCTGACATGTCTAACAACAGGTTATTGATAAAACCTGCGTCCTGTTGAGGAAACGCAAGGGGAACAAGCTCATGCATACGATTGAACCGCTGTTGCTGTTTGGCGGCCTGATCAGCGATTTTGTCTGGGTGAATGCGCGCGATGTGAGACTCGCGGTGGTTAGTGGAAAGCAGTTGGATAAACTGGATATCGTGCGAAAGAATATCAATATTCTTCAGTTGAAAAGAGAGCTCGTCAATTTTTAGATATGCCAGATAGACGATGGTAACCAGCGGGACTACAGCCAGAATCATCACTTTATTTTTCATTTTAAAGTGGTTGAGGGAAAGCATAACGTCTCGTTTTTTATCAAGGCTTATTGGTAAGTTAGTAAATTTGAATGCACATACAAGAAAACCTAGTGGGTAAGATAAAGATTATTGGTAAGTTTTTGTGTAGAGATCACCAAGCGGCGACTGACGGGCTAAGTGGTGAGTGATAATATTGGCGAAATAGTATGCAAAGGATGGGATTTACTGTGAGCGATGTTGTTTTGCCCTTTGACACATTGAAACGCATAACACGATATTGGCCGAGTTCTGAAAGTTGCCAACGCATTGAGCCCGTTACGACTGGTGCAACCAATCAGATCTATCGGCTCTCTGAGCCAGAAACGTTCTATCTGAGGCGATTTAAAACCGGCGAACCGCAAAAGATCATTCGTGAACATGCTCTGGTGGCGAATCTGAGCGAGCAGGCGTTACCTGTCGTTTTACCACTATGTACAATGGATAATCGGACCTGGGTTGAGGAGATGGGCAGTTTTTTTGCACTGTATCCTGAGGCACGAGGTGAGATTGTAAACCAATTAAGTTTGTCTCACGCGAGGGCGGCGGGCGAAGCATTAGCCCGGCTGCATCTGGGGCTGGTCGGTTACCGGCAAGACGGTTTCCCTGTCATTCCGTTGCGTTGGAGTCAGTCAAGCTGGGTCGCTCGACTGCAAGTTATTATCGACAGACTGCAGTCACAGGCAAATCCTACCGATACAGAACGTTGGGCTTTGATTCGCGCTAAACAGCAGCAACAGTTTTTGGCCAGTGATTGCAGCATCCACCACTATCAACCTGTGTCCAAACCGCAGCTTATTCATGGCGATTATCATCAATACAATGTATTTTTTGATGCAAACCGAGAAGTCAGCGCGGTGATTGACTGGGATCTGGTGTGTTGCATGCCAGTAGGCTATGAGATCGCTCGTGCGTGTATGTACATGTTCCAGTTAGACGCCGGACATTGTGCGGAGTTCGTCCGTGGTTACATCAAGTGGTCTCCGCTAACGAACGAGACGCTGGATGATGGGGCGAAAGCGTGGGGCATCTATGCCGATCATCATGTGTGGGCTTTGGAAGCCGTCTATCTTCACGGCAATACAGCGGCAAAAAAATTTATCCCTCATCGAGAGTTCGTCCCTTTCATGCAACGCTGGCGAGCGATGTTGGAGCATACAGGTTTAAGGAATGATGTTGCGAATCATGTTTAACTTGAAGAGGAATAAGTGTCGAGATGAAAGGAGTCAGTATGGACAAGATTTTTGAGTGTGTTTCGTTCTTGCTGATCAAAAACGACCAGATACTGCTGGAGCAGCGTTCTCCTTTCAAAGAATCTTTAAGAATGCTACTCACAGACCGTACGAATTAAAATGGAGACGTCCGTGTCCCACACTTTCATTATCGGGTATTGACCAGTACGCCAACCGTTTCCGAAACGTTGCTCGCGCCTTGGTTGATTTCACTGATAACTCGTTCGGCTTCCGAAATCTGTTGATTACAGGTCTCGACCATGTGCTGAAGTGCCTTCATGGTTGCCAGCGCTGAACCTGTCAGTTGGGTATTTTTCTTCACAATGGTTTCAATCTCTTCCGTTGATGCAGTTGTGCTGGAGGCAAGCTTACGGACTTCATCGGCCACGACAGCAAACCCGCGTCCTTGTTCACCTGCTCGAGCGGCTTCAATCGCGGCATTTAAGGCCAGCAAATTCGTGCGTTCAGCGATTTGGCTGATGGTTGATACTATCTGATTAATTTCCTGAGACTGTTGATCTAAGCCGCTCATGATGTCGTTTGCTTCGTCGATCTGTTGCCCCATGTTGTGTGACGCTGACGTTATATCGGCCAAGACATTGGCTCCGCGCTCAGAGCTGGATACCGTTTGTTGCGACGTCGAATACGCCACTTCTGCTGCTTCTCGCACAGCAATCTGATGATTGACGCGTTCAGTAATATTGCTGGCAAATTTAATCACGCGTTCAACTTGCCCATGGTGGTTCTTGATTGGGTTATAACTGGCTTCCAACCATATTTTTTCACCGTACTTGTTGATACGGCCAAACAGGCCTGACTTGAAGACTCCTCGCCCAAGATCCTGCCAGAACTGAGGTTGCTCCTGGTAAAAAGATTCTTCACAAAAAATGTGGTGGTGCTTGCCCGCAATCTCATGCTGGGTGTAGTTCACTGTAGCGAGGAAGTTATCGTTGGCGCTGACGATAGTGCCATCAGGTTCAAATTCAATCATCGCCAAAGATTGATTCAGCGCGTTCATAATGGCCGTTTGACGATCGGATTCATGCTTACTTGAAGTCACGTCGGAGGCGACTTTCATGACTCGGCAAACTTTTCCTGATTCATCAACTACAGGGAAGTAGCTCGCTTCCAACCAAAGCTCCTGACCCGTTTTCGTCACGCGTTCCACAGTGCCGGTATAGCTGCCACCGCTAGCCAGTTCACGCCAGAAGCTTTGATACTCGGCTGAGCGAAGGAGTGCCTCCGGACAGAAAATCCGGTGATTTTGCCCTCGTATCTCGTCGAGCGTGTAACCGACCGTGGTGAGAAAGAGATCACTGGCGGTAATAATATCGCCATCAGGTGTGAACTCGATGGTCGCCATATTGTGCTGAAGTGCATTCAAAGTGTTCACAGCAAGCGCTGTTTGCGCCTGCTGTTCTGTCGCTTGGGTATCTTTGGTGAATAAACGGCTCAGAGACTGAAGTATTGACATGACAAGTTCCTAAATCAGGATAGACAGTACAAAAAAACTGACGAAAATTTGTAATTATTGGCCTAACTGTGTGTATTTATAATCTTTGTTCCGCATTGTCGGGGTTTAAAATGTGCTACACCAGATTTATTTTTTGAGAATAGACTCAATAGGTGTATTAACAGACACATTCATAGCGATAGATGTGTTTCAAGATGTTAACTCGGTGTCTACGTGTTTTCGTCTCACCGGGATCACCCGAGAGGAAAAAGCGGCCGTATCGTCGTAAAGGAGTGCTGTTGATCATCATGTGTTCTGTATTTCAATTTTGCGTAGTCCCATGACATTTCTCCTTGTCGTTGATACTTGGAGCTCATCACGATTCATGCCAAAAGTTATTATTAATAATAATCAAATAGTTACCAATTTTTATTCAATAGTTATCATAATAAAAAGCCGAAACTTCTCAAAATGAGAATCGAAATGCAAACCTAGGTTTAGCTCGTAACTAAATGAAATTGATAATGTTCTCAGATTAAGCTGAGCTCAAACTGGCTCTAAATGTGTCTGAGTACATATTGAGTTAGTCAGGGAATATAGTCAGAAATAACTGAAGTTTCTAACAAAAGGGCATTTTCATGGAGTTGAAGCTCACCTCAATCGCAATTGCGTTATTGATGACTCATTCGCCAGAGTCGTTCGCTCAGGAGGCACTGTATTCTATTCCAGTTGTGAACGCAGAGATGTATCAACCGGATATCGATATCAATCAGTATTGGCAAAGTGAAAAGCTGGACGGCATTCGTGTGATTTGGAATGGCACACACCTGACAACACGACAGGGTAACCTGATTCATGCGCCAAAATGGTTTGTGTCTTCCTTGCCGGGTTACCCGGTTGAAGGAGAGTTGTGGGCGGGACGGGGTCAGTTTGCGCTTGTCCAGCACACCGTTTTGGATAAAGAGCCTAATGACGTTGCTTGGAAACAAATTACTTACATGTTATTTGATCTTCCTATGGCATCGGGCAACTACCCAAAGCGTTACGCGGCACTCAAAACATTGGTGACCCAGATAGATAGTGAGCACGTGAAATACGTCGAGCACACGCCGATAACATCAGAGCAGTCTCTATTTGACTACCTCGACGAGGTCAGTGACTCTGACGGAGAGGGTGTGATGTTACGTAAAATCACGGCCGACTATCAGGCCGGGCGCAGTTCGGATCTGCTTAAACTGAAGAAATACCAGGATACAGAAGCGGTCATCGTAGGCTATAAAGCGGGCTCTGGTAAATATCAGGGGATGCTTGGTTCATTGCGAGTCAAGTTGCAAGATGAGACGGAGTTCTACATCGGCAGTGGACTGAGTGACCAATTGAGAAAGCATCCACCTCAGATAGGCTCCACCATTACATTCAGGCACAACGGTTACACTCATCTTGGTGTGCCGAGATTTGCTCGTTTCTTACGTGAGCGGGAGCACTACTGATTTCCCACACGCACACCGCAACGTTTGAACAGGTTCTGCCAGTACTGAACATGCGCTAATGTCACACGGCGAAACGCCTGGTGATCCTTTTCTATGGGGTACACATAGCGATCAGTTGCAAAATGAAACATAGTGAAGCTTGGTTCAAGCTGTCCGTATGTGCTGTCTAATTCAGCCAGATACGGTTGAATTCTTTCGACATAGTAGTTTTGGAACACGTTACTCAGGTAACGAAATCGGGTCGTATCACGATTCTGACCACAAATTATTTTGCTATCGTGACGCTGTAACTGATTGGTGGCGGTTTTAAGAAGTAAGGTGGCGTTTTTCAATGAATAATCCAGCTGGCCGATCAATGGCAGCTTTTCCAGTGATTCTTGAACGTCGATGATGTTGTTACGCGCTTCTCCAGTTTGCCATTTGGTCACTTGCCCCATGTGATTAAGCGTAAGTAAGGCATTGCGAACCACATCGGTATTCCAGCTCATTTCGTCGCTGAGCCAAGTGTTACCACTAAGCTGCTTTCGCATGGCGTCGCTGCTGTATAGCAGGTTGAAAAAATGGTGTGGAAGATCTTGATATTTCTGTTGTTGAATGGTGGTCAGTTGCTGCTTTAAGCTGGCAGGAATGTCAGCATTATTCAAACAGCGATTAAGACCATCTAGTAACTCGACTTGATACTGATAGTTGCGAAACTGATCTTGAACCTTACCAAGCAACGAGTTGCGTTGTGCGATGAGGTTAAAAAGATTGCATTTTCTCAGCTCGTAACTGTCAAGCAACCCCATGCTTATCGGCGCAATCTCAACAAACAGTTCTCGCTTGTCGGGCAAGGTGGTTGAGCTCAGGTCAGGCGCCTTAAAAGCGTCTTCATCCTGAACTCTGGCTATACGCGAGAGGTATTCTCGTAAATCAGCCTCTATCGGGGGCTGATTGTAATCACACCCTAGTAATACCAAGCTGATAATCCATATTGTCCAGCGCAAGCAGGTGCTCCTGATCGTTATCATTCTTTCATAGTTTACGTAACTCCTATAAATAAGGTCAGCTAGGCTGACCTTATTTCATTATCGTGACGCGAACGTCAGTTGGGTATCGTCAGGTTGCTTATGCATCCATAACAACCGCACGCTGAGCATTAGAGCGGCAGCCGACAAACCGATGATAAAACCAATCCAGAAGCCTTTTGCGCCCATCGGCTGAGTGACCCAATCGGTCAATGCCAAAATATAACCTGACGGCAACCCCAGTACCCAGTAAGCGACAAATGTACGGTTAAAGATCGCTGCCATGTCTTTATAGCCGCGTAATGCTCCGGCCGCAACAACCTGAATGGCGTCTGTACACTGGTATACAGCAGCAAACCACAGCAACTGCACCGCCATCGCAACCACCGCCGTGTTGTCGGTGTAAAGCAGGGCAACGTTTTCGCGGAACAAGATCGTCAAAGTGGCGGTGATCAGTGCTGTCGACAAGGCCACCATCAAGCTGACACGTGAAGCAATTGCAGCGCCTTCAACGTCTTCTTCTCCCAGTTTATGGCCAACACGGATGCTGACCGCAGCTCCGATACTCATTGGCAACATAAAGATCAAGGAAGAGAAGTTAATCGCCACCTGGTGCGCGGCCACCACCAATGGACCCAGAGGGGCGACCAGTAAGGCAACCACAGCAAACAGTGTGACTTCAAAGAATAGGGCGGCGGCAACCGGAAAGCCCAATTTAAACAGACGCAACAACGGTTTCAGTTGAGGTCGGTGAAACTCTTTAAACAGTTCAATGTGGGCAACGCGTTTGGACGTCAGTACGTAAAATAACAGCATGAAGAACATCAGCCAGTAGACAATTGCTGTGGCCACACCACAACCAACGCCACCTAATGCTGGCGCGCCAAATTCGCCGTAGACAAATATCCAATTGAGTGGAATGTTAAACAGTAACCCAATAAAACCGATGACCATCGCAGGTTTAGTCAGTGACATGCCGTCGGTAAAGCTACGTAGCGTCTGAAACAATAAAAACGGTGGCACGGCGTACATCACTGCATACATGTAGCCATTGGTTTTTGCTGCCATGAGATCTTCCACATCCATCAAGTGGAGGATGTACTGGGTCTGGAAAAGCGCCGCAATAATAGGGATTGAAATCAGCAGGGCAAGTGCGATACCTTGCTGAATCTCATAGGGGATTTTTACCTGGCGACCAGAGCCGTTGAGCTGAGCGACGACAGGGACCAAGGCCATAAGCAGGCCGACACCAAACAAGATCGATGGTAACCAGATACTGGCCGCGATCGAAACTGCGGCCATATCTGTCGCACTAACACCACCGGCCATTATGGTATCGACAAAGCCCATACCGGTTTGCGCGACAGACGCGATAAGCACAGGGGTAGCCAACTTAATCAGGTTTATTGATTCTTTTTTATAACGATGCACAAAGAACTCCAATGCAAAGGACGCGTATCAGAAATGGGGTTCTTAAGTAAGGCGTGAAGCATCAAAAGGTAGACGAAAATTGACACGCCGTTTACTACAAAGAACTGTGACTGGATTTGTCATCTGATGATAATGAAATGTTACGTTGAACACCACGAAAAAAACAACGGGAAACAGGTTATGTTTACTGGAATCGTTCAGGGGATGGCGGAAGTTGTCGCCATCGAAAAGAAAGAGTTGTTCCAAACTCACATTGTACGTCTGGAATCGGCGTTGAATAGTGAGTTAACCATCGGTGCGTCGGTTGCACACAACGGTTGTTGTTTGACCGTCACTAAAATCGAAGGTGATTTGGTCTCGTTTGATCTAATGCAGGAAACATTGAAACTGACCAACTTGGGCAGCTTACGTGAAGGTGATGTTGTTAATATCGAACGTGCGGCACGTTTTGGTGATGAAATAGGCGGACATCACATGTCAGGCCATATTGCACTGACCGCCACCATCACCGAGGTGATTGATTCCGAGAACAATCGTACGGTGTGGTTTGAAATTGCGCCAGAGTTCATCAAGTATGTTCTGCCGAAAGGCTTTATCGGCTTAGATGGTTGCTCACTCACCATCGGGGACGTTGTCGAAAATCGCTTTAACGTTCATTTGATCCCGGAAACTATGGAACGAACACTGTTTGGCCGACGTCAGGCTGGGGACTGCATCAACGTTGAAGTCGATCCACAGACTCAGGCGATAGTCGATACGGTGGAACGAGTGCTAGCAAGTCGGCTCGACTGATCGTCGTATGTGAAAAAAGCGCCGAAAGGCGCTTTTTTTAATTCTCTTATGAGATATCAGAAAATTTGTTCGTCATCGGCATCGACATATAAATCGACACTGTCTGTTACTTCATTAACCGTCATACTCAGATGAATAGCATTACAGCATGCAGGACAGTCGTCGTAAAAATCCTGACTGCCATTTGAGGCATCCAGAGTAATGCCAATCGAGTGACCACAGTGGGGGCAACGAACCGTACGCTCTGTATAATTCCGCATATCTCTCTCCTTACTTCCTTGATGAGATATTTAAATCATAATGTCGATAGTTAGTTATGGTCATGAATTAAGTACAAAGTTTGATTCGCGCCGGAAAATCTCGTTGCCTATTCTTAATTTCTTTAAATATCAATAAACTTTGTGAATATTCAGTCGCCCTTTAATAGCTGAGGATGTCGTTGATCATCTTTTCTGCTTCGTCCAGGTAATGGCCACCGAACTGATTGTAGTGGTTAAGGATGTGGTACAGGTTGTAGATGTTTTTACGTGCCTCATAACCAATTTCGAGTGGCCAGACGCTTTCGTATCCCTGGTAAAACTCGGGCTGGAAGCCGTTAAACAGCTCTGTCATGGCGATGTCGCATTCCCGATCCCCCCAATATGTGGCGGGATCGTAGCATATTGGGCCGAAAGCCGAGTTGGCGACGTTGCCATTCCACAAGTCACCGTGGAGCAAGCTGGGGCGGGGCGAGTGACTGGCTAATCGATTTTGAACCAGTTGGGTGAATTCTTCGATGTCGTCAACCAACACAACGCCTTTTTCTTTAACGAGTTGCAGTTGCCAGCCGATACGCTGCTCTGCAAAAAAACGACACCATTTTTTATCCCACTTATTGGGCTGGAGCGTTGAACCGATGTAGTTATCACAATCAAAACCATACTCTTTTTGCTCACCCCATTGGTGTAACCTGGCCAGTTGCTGGCCAAATTCATAGCTAAGGGTGCTGTCTTCGAGAGGTTTGGTTGCGAGGAAATTGAGGATGATGAATGAGCTGTCTTTGCAAGCGCCATAAAGCACTAGCTCTGGGAGAAAAACCGTATTGCTTTCTCTCATGATGCGGATGTTTTCGGCTTCGGCTTCGAATTTCGCCAGGGCTTCTTTTGCATTCACTTTGACGAAATAGCGTTCTTGTCCGTCACTGATCATGTAGCACTGATTGATGTCTCCGCCGTCTAACTTCTCTCTTTCTGATATCTGAAAGTCGAACATCAGAGTGTCAGAAAGCTGTTGGGAAATGGCTTGCCACATACAAACTCCGAAAACAGTTGCCCATATTAAGCTTTAGTCTAGAACAACTTAGCCGATAAAACTGAATACGGAGCCAAAGATTGGCGTAAAAATTCTTTGGAATGAGACAATTTTTCTGAGTTGTTGCAAGTCAGATACACGAAGGGTGAGTAAATTCACTGAGAAATTGATGTGAAAATGTCCGGTTAATCACTCATTATTTAATACAGGGCAAAATTATTTATTAAACATACGGCTTACGGTTGTTAAAGGTCTTTGATATGTCTTAAGATTAGGAAAATCAACGCCTGTGGGCTGAAGTTACACGGAGAGAATACGTGGTTGTAGAAACCGATGGCTACTTGGCTCTGATTGAGCATTTAGCAATGAATCTGGATATCTTTACCAACGACAATAGTGATACCGGTAAAGAGAGCGTCGAAGATGTCGTAACCGATATGGTTGCCAGCAATATTATGGCCATTTTCGAGCAAAACCCAGAGTTGCACTCTAGCGTGCGCTTCAAATTACTGAAAGAGGCGGATTCTGTGGTCGAGGATCTCGGTGAGGTATTGGCGGGAGTATGGTCTCGTCCGGCAACGAACCGCCAAATAGAGTTTCTGGATGAGTACATTGCACTGGTAAAAAACCTGTTCGATACCGCTGTTGCGACGTACGATTAATTGCTAAGGGGCGGGGTACTTACCCGCCTGAAATGCCAAAACTTAGAGGCCCAATACGGGTTGTCCAATCTGGATATAATCACTCCTTTTGACGTCGATGCATGCATGAATTGCTTGTTGCCCAGATAAACACCGACATGACGCGTTGTTCGTGATGTTCTGAAAAAAACCAAATCGCCAGTTCGGGCATTATCATACTCAATCTCTTTACCGTATTTTGCTTGAGACCAGGTGGTGCGCGGTAAGCTGAGATTATTAGCATCCCGGTAGGCAATTTGCACAAAAGCCGAACAATCTACACCGCTTTTAGTTTCTCCCCCCAAACGGTAGGGCGCCCCTTTCCAACGTTGAAATACCTTCATAAAAGACTGACGCAGAGCCTGATTGGCCTGAATCTGCTGACGATAAGGCGTCACCGTATTAACTTGATCCTGAGGAAGTGCGCTGGCTCGATCCACCGAGTCGCTCGAAGAACAGCCTGAAAGTATCCCTGCCGCAGAGAATAAAATGAAGAAAATCGTACGTTTATACATTGATAGTATTAGCATCTAGTCCTTGAATGAAATCTATTTGTCATATTTAAATTTTACCATTTGGCGTGCCTAAACTTTTGTATTAAAAAACCTTAACTTTTAAGTGCGCCCATGACTACTTTACATTCCGAGAGATGGTCTGTGTCGTTGATCCAAGCGATCAGCGCCATCTTCGTCTCGACTGCATTGCTGGTGATCACTATGTCAGTAATGAGCTCCAGAGGCGTTGAACGCCTTGGTCAGCAGTTTGAAAATTTATCAGAGCAAGCCTTGCCGCTTGCGATGAATAACGCCCGCCTGACTCAAAACATCTTAGAGCAGGTCAAGCAATTAAGCTACGGCTCCAGGGCTCAGAGTGCTGATGAACTCACATCAATGACCAATAACATCAATACATTGGCCGCTGAGACTCAACAATTAGTAAGCAATGTCTTTACTATTGCCGACAATTTCAGAGACGCCATTACCGGTGAGCAAAAGCAATTGCTGCAGAGTTATATCTCTCGATTGCAATCGCTATCGTCGTCTATTCTCTCCACGCAGCGTGCTTTGCTGGACAAACAACAAAGTATTGACGAACAGACAGTATCATTTCGTTATGGCCTGAGTTCTATTGGCCCAGAGATGAACCGCATTAGTTCGTTCCTGGCGGTGGACAACCCTGAGTCCGCCGATGCAGCTAATCGTTTTATTGCCAGCGCCAGCTCAATGGAGAGCACCTTCTTAATGATGATGGTGCAGACCAAGTTGCACAATGCTGAGCAAGAATACAAAGAGATGCGTAACCGCATCGCCGGGATTAATCTCGCTTATGACGACTTCAAAGAATGGCACCCCGATGTCACTGAGTTTGCCAGTCTGACAGCACCTTATGACATGGTGAAGTCAGGGTTTGAAGAAAACGGTGTGTTGAAGCAAATCCTGTCTAAGCTCCAACAAGCCGAAATCCAACAACAGGAAATTAAAGAAGCGGCAGAGGTGGCCAGCAAAACAGTGGATTTGTTAAACGCCATTTCCGCCACCGCGCAAACGTTGATCGCCGAGAGTGAAAATGTGGTTCACAGTACGATGAACAGCGTGTTGAATACTGTCGTGATAAGTGGCGTTGCACTGGTTATGCTGATTCTGGGCTCCTGGTTTACGCTACGAACCTGGATTAATCGAGGGCTACGTCACATTGTCCGCCATTTAGGTCATTTAATTGCTCACGATTTTACGGGAGAGGTTGCCGCGCAAGGCCCCAAAGAGCTAAAAGACGTCACGATGAAACTCAATCAGGTGATTTCGTCGACTCGTGAATCACTGATCACCGTAACCAGCAACTGTGAGACCTTATACCAGACTGCAGAACTGAGCCACAACGCTGCAGAACAGTCCAATCAGAGCCTGACACAGCAGAACGAATCGTTATCCAGTATGGTGACCACCATTACTCAGCTCGAAGCCTCAATCAGAGAAATTGCGTCAGTGACCAACGAATCTTACGCTGAGTCGCAAACGGCAGCCCAACATTCCGCGCGCGGTGTACAAGTGGTTGAGCAGAACCGCCAGCGTCTGCAGTCGCTCGAAACATCCATGAATCAGAATGAGACATCTATGGTTGAGCTGGATAACCGGGTTAAACAGATCCGCGAGATGGTCGATATGATTTCGGGGATTGCAGAAAATACCAATTTACTCGCTTTGAATGCTGCGATTGAAGCCGCTCGCGCAGGGGAACAGGGAAGAGGGTTCGCCGTTGTTGCCGATGAAGTGAGAAAATTGGCCAGTGATACCTCGATGCAAACGGCCAATATTCGCGAACGCATGGGTGAACTGGTTGCAGCGGCGCAACAGTCTCGAGACGCCGTGACGGAATCAAGGCAAGAAATGACCCACGCACTTGAGTCAAGTGGAGCGGTCAAAACGGCCTTTGAAGACATTCAACAAGCCGTTGATCACATCCGCCAACGTGTGGAGCAGATTACCGTGGCGACCGAAGAGCAGGAGCGGGCAACCGCTGATGTCAGCCAGTCAATCACTCGCGTGTCGGATCAAGGCCAGGAGACCAAGCGACAACTTGAAGCCATGGTCGAAAGCTCGGAACAGGTGGCTGATATTGCAGGGCACCAACAAGCCATGCTGCACAAATATGAACTGTAGCTGCCTGTTATTATTCGTGGTTACGAAACGGCTGGGTGAGCATTTTATCCAGCCATTGTTCACGCTCGGAACGAAACAGCGGCAAACCGATTGTCACTCCTTGATGGCCTTGTTCGGGCTGACTGCGGTACGTACCGAACAGACGATCCCAAATTGACAGAAAAAAACCGAAATTAGAATGCGTTTCTCGCTCAATCACAGAATGATGAACGCGGTGCATGTCTGGTGTGACTACGAGTTTGCGTAATCCAGTATCCCATTTCAGTGGCATCCAGCCATTGCTGTGATTAAACATCGCGCTGGCATTGAGGACGATTTCAAAAACCACCACGCTGAGAGGATCAAGTCCTAATAAAATAACCAGTGCGATTTTGATGCCCATCGACAACAGAATTTCTATTGGATGAAAGCGCGATCCCGTGGTGACGTCAATATCCTGATCCGCGTGGTGCATACGGTGTAAACGCCACAACAAAGGAGCGCGGTGGAATAATATGTGCTGAGCATAGATAGCCAGATCAAGCAACAGAACCGATAAGACAAGTTCTACTCCGATTGGTAACGCAACATGGTTGAATAAGCCGATTTCAGAACCCTGAGCGAGAATCGCGGTTTCAACAGCCAACACAGGCATAAGCAGGGCAAGGCACAAACTGTTCAGTCCGACAATGCCTAGATTGTTCAGCCAACGAGTGCTTTTACGCTGCGTGAGTACTTTTCGCGGTGCTGCCCATTCCCAAAGGGCACATATCACCAGCACGGACAGAAAAAAGCTCAATCGAATCCATTCCGGGTTATTCATAATAGGTTCCTGTTTGAATCTGTATTTACTCTAAGTACAATGCCGCCCATAAAACAGCATAAACTTAACATTAATGAGAATTCACGCTTTCCACCGCCTCTTTCAACATCGTCTGTCGCTCTCCACGAAACCGTTCAATGCCAGGGGGGCCAAAGTAGAACGATGCCAGTATTGTCAGGTGTCGCTCCAGCACTGTTTATGTGCCCACCAACCCGATGTTGAATCAGGAGTTGCGGTACTGTTGCTCGTTTCTGATAACGAGGTGTTTAAACCAAGCAATACCGGTCGTTTGATTGCGGATACGGTTAAAGAAACATACGTCTATCAATGGAATAGGACCGAGCCGGACTCAGAAATCATTCAGTTACTGCAAAATGAACGCTATCAACCGGTGGTGATTTTTCCTGACAGCTACGTAGAAGATCAGTCGCGTCTGCTCATTGACGCTGAAGCGTACCTTGTACCGAGCAAAACACCGCTACTCATTCTGCTGGATGGCAGCTGGCGGGAGGCCAGAAGAATGTTCCGTAAGTCACCTTACCTGAATGGTCTGCCAGTGTTGTCGGTCACACCGGACGTTGTGTCTCAATACATGATGCGGCGCTCTGACAATGACATGCACCTCTCAACCGTGGAGGTCGCGGCCATGGTCCTTGAGCAGATAGGGGAGCAGGCTACTGCCAAAACGCTCAGTCTGTGGTTCGAAGCATTTCGCGAAAGTTACCTACTGAGTAAAACACGATTCAAGCATGATCTATCGAAACCAGCGCTGAAACGTTTCCTTGAACATAAATAAAAGCGCGAAGTCACTCTAAAAGTGACAGTTTTGTTGATGGCTCCTTGTGCAATCAGCTCCGGGGCGGACGTAAATCTGCCTCTGGTCACGGATTGTAGGCGTAGCTATATGGATAATGCACTCATTATTTGTTTTTTTTGCCCCGGATTTGGGCTTGATATATTTACGGAGAGAACCTGCATGTATTACGGCTTTGACGTCGGTGGTACCAAAATTGAATTTGGTGCGTTTAATGAAAAACTCGAGCGTGTGGCAACGGAACGTGTTGCGACGCCGACAGCAGACTACGACTTATTGGTCGAAACGATTGCGGGTCTGGTCGAAAAATACGATCAGCAGTTTGGTTGTGAAGGGAAAATTGGCCTCGGATTACCCGGTATGGAAGACGCGGATGACGCCACCGTACTGACCGTCAATGTGCCAGCGGCCAAAGGTAAACCTTTGCGTGCTGATCTGGAAGCCAGAATCGGCCGCAGCGTCAAAATTGAGAATGACGCCAACTGTTTTGCTTTATCTGAAGCCTGGGACGAAGAGTTGAAGGACGAACCATCCGTAATGGGTTTGATCCTGGGCACTGGGTTTGGTGGTGGTCTGGTGTATGAAGGAAAAGTATTTTCGGGTCGCAATCACGTCGCCGGTGAGTTGGGCCACATGCGCCTGCCAATTGATGCGTGGTTTCATCTGGGAGACAACGCGCCTTTGTTAGGGTGTGGCTGTGGAAAAAAAGGATGCCTAGACAGCTATTTGTCTGGTCGCGGCTTTGAATTGATCTATGAGCACTATTTTGCTCAACCCAAAAAAGCCATCGATATTATTCACTCTTATCAACAAGGTGAAGCTAATGCCGTCGAGCATGTAGAACGCTTTATGGAGTTGCTGGCGATTTGCTTTGCCAATATCTTTACCGCCAACGATCCGCATGTGGTGGTTCTGGGCGGCGGGTTATCTAATTTCGAACTGATTTACGAAGAGATGCCTAAGCGTGTACCGAAGTACTTATTGTCGGTTGCCAAGTGTCCAAAAATCATCAAAGCCAAACACGGAGATTCCGGTGGTGTGCGCGGAGCGGCATTCCTCAATATTAAGTAACTTCGCCAGTTACGAAAAGGGCTTGCGTGATGCAAGCCCTTTCTGTTTCTCCAGAGGCGCGGCTACGCTTTTGGTTTTTTACCCACACCGAAGTTTTCTTTTGGCAGCAATGCAATTTTTCCGAAGCCAAGCTTGCGGAAATGGTTGTCACGATAGTTGCGAACGGCTTTGGTATCGGAAACCGCTTCAACCTGCAGCTCCATTTTTAGAAAGTCAGTCAGATCGATCCCTTCGGCTTCAGCCACCGCTTCGTGGATATTACGGTGTTGCTGATAAGAGAAAGTCAGGGTTTTCTCTTCGTCCTGGTAAGTATAAATAATTGTACGTGCCATAGTGTTCACTTAAAAAGAAAAGGCCAGCGGAGCCGACCTTAGAATGTCATTTGCGCTAGATTCTGCCTTGAAGCGGAATGATTGTCACGCTTTCTCCAGGTTTTACTGTATCAATGGCCGGATCAATCTCAATCAGGCAATTGGCTTCGCTCATTGAACGCAAAATTCCGGACCCTTGCTTACCTGTGGTTCGAACCTGTAACTGGCCCTGCGCACTCAGTTCGTAAACTCCGCGCGTAAATTCTGTTCGTCCTTGTCGTGAACGCAGCGACTCTATGGCGATGGCTGGCATTTTCAAAGGTTGCCAGTCCACTTCGCCCTGCATTTTACGAATCGCCGGTTCAACAAAGTTAATGAATGACACCATAACAGCAACCGGATTACCTGGCAGGCCGAAAAATGGCACTTGAGACAGATGCCCGAACGCCAGAGGCCGGCCCGGGCGCATGTTAATGCGCCAGAAATCGATGTGGCCCAATGTTTTCAGCGCCAGCTTAATATAGTCGGCGTCACCGACCGAAACACCACCCGATGTGAGCACCAGGTCGGTTTCTTGTGATGCGCGTTGAAGCGCGTCGGTCATCGCCTGCTGATCATCTGGTAAAATGCCATAGTCGACGGTGTCACAGTTCAGGTTGGTCAGAAGTCCGATTAAGGTATAACGGTTGGAATCGTAAATGGTATTTTCACCCAGCGTCTCGCCGGGAGCCTGAACTTCGTCACCGGTAGAAAAAACACCCACTCGTAAACGGCGCTTAACAGGACAGTGGCTTAACCCAAGCGAGGCCAACATCCCCATTTCAGGTGAACTGATTCGTGTGCCAGCGGAAAAGACCGTTTGTCCATAAGACAGGTCTTCGCCAGCCAGACGAACGTTCTGTCCAGGCTTGATTTGATGAGTCGATAGCGTGACAGTGTCACCGTCAATAGTGGCAGCTTCACGCATGACCACGGTGTCCGCCATTTCTGGTGTCGGAGCACCTGTCATGATTTTTACCGCCTGGCCAGCCAGCAATGGCTTGTGGTAGGCATAGCCAGCCATCACTTCAGCCACTACCTGATAGCGGTCGAGACCAATGTCTTGGGATCGAATCGCAAATCCATCCATAGCCGAGTTGGTGTATCGCGGCACATTGATTGGTGAATGAATGTCCTCAGCCAATACGCGGCCATAGGCGTGTTCAAGTGCGACCTTTTCGACCAAATCAATAGCTGTGACCTGAGTTAAGATCTGCTCCTGACCTTGTGCGACCGAAAGAAATGCGGGCGAAAGGGTATCACAGGTTGCGACTTGTGACTTTGATTGCTGGACTGACCCGTTGGCATAGTTGATCACAAACGCGGCAATGCCGTCCAAATCATTAATGGCCAATTGAGGCAGGGCGGAATCTACGCTTGAGTCAGCTGCGATAGCAATAATGTTGTCATCATTGGGATAAAGCCAGGGTTTGCCTACCGCGTCACGGTGCAGTTCGATTTTTGGAAACGCGATGTTCTTGCACCCTTCGACCAGAATGAGATCCAGGCTGTTAACATCAAAACGACTGAGCAAATAACTGAACTCAGCTTCAGCGTCCGGGGTTTCGGTCATCAGAGCATAACGATTTCGCGATGCAATCAGCATTTGAGAAGCACCGGCTTTACGCAGTCGGTAGCTGTCTTTTCCCGGTTTATCGACGTCGAAGTTATGATGGGCATGCTTTAAAACACCGAGGCGAAGTCCGGCATCAGTCAACTTGGGTAACAGCGCTTCCAGTAGGGTCGTTTTGCCAGTGCCGGAGTAGGCGGCAAAACCAAGTAGTGGAATCGAGGGGAGTGTCATGGTCATGATTGCAAAGTTCCAAATTGAGCCAGTTCTTCCGGTGTATTGAGATTGATAAAGCAATCCTGAGCATCGCTGAAATCTGCATATTCAGTATGACACTCCTGATAAAGAAGAATGATTTTGCGATCGCCGCGTTGCAGGAAGGCGGTCAGCTTTGGCAGCACGCGCTTATGAAATAGCGTGAATACGGGTTGCTGATGTTCACCATCATGTGCCACAACGATATCGGTATCGGTTTTCACTGCACGGCAGAAGCGTTCGACGAGATCATCGCAAACAAAAGGACTGTCACAGGGGACAAAACCAACCCAGTCTGTATTCGCGAATTGCAGCCCGGCATGGATGCCGCCTAATGGCCCGGGATAGTCCGGAAACGTGTCACTGACGACGGGGGCGAGCTCTGCGTAACTGCTAATATTGCGGTTCGCATTGATGATGATACGAGATGTTTGCGATACGAGTTTGTTCAGCACATGCTGAACCAGCGGTACTCCATTGAGTTCAATCAGTCCTTTGTCTTTACCACCCATACGACTGGCCTGTCCGCCAGCCAAAATCACCCAACTAGTTTGCGTTGGAATTAGCATAAGAATTCTCTTGTACTGAATCTTGAATAATGTGTAACAACGGCGACTCTACCAGAGTATTGCCCTTGATCCACCACTGCTTTTTGCAGATCTCGGTCAGGGCGTTCGCCTGATGACTGGTGATCACCAAACTTGCTCCGCGCGACAGCATGTCTTTCGCCATGATCACGAGACGCTCAATCGACTCTTGATCCAGCGATGCACTTGGTTCGTCCATCAATAGGATGGACGGCTTGAGAATCCAGGCTCTGGCCATCGCCACACGTTGTTTTTCTCCTCCGGACAATACCGAAATATGTTCGTCGGCGAGTGTTTCCAACCCTACCATGCGCAATGCAGTGATGACTTGAGCTCGCTTATCTTTTGCGGATTCTTTTTGAAAGCGAATACCATAAACGACATTTTGATATACGCTGCCATCAAAAAGATAAGGGGACTGGTGCAGGTACGTGACATCTTTTCGACCAGCGCGGCGGGTCAATTTGGCTAACCAGCTGTCAGCCGGGGCATGAATAGCGCCTGTCGTCGGCTTTAGCAAGCCAGACAAAATCTTCAATAGGGTAGTTTTACCCACCCCATTATCGCCTTTGAGATAAATGGCATCATTGGGACCGATCGACAGTTCAGGTATGTGGAACAACACTCGCTCTTTAAATCGCATCGAGAGCTGAGTTGCAGTTATTTTTATCGTCATACGACCCCTTACGTTCTCAAATAACCTTTGCCACGCATACTACTGAGCAAAAAGTTAAGCACCAAAGCGAGGGTGAGCAGCACAATTCCAAGTGCCACGCCCTGAGCAAAAGCGCCTTTACTGCTTTCCAGTGCAATGGCGGTCGGGATATTTCGGGTCACGCTCATAATGTTGCCACCGACCATCATGGAGCAGCCCACTTCAGTGACAATGCGAGAAAAACCCGCAGTTGTTGCTGCCATCAGAGGAAAACGTGTTTCCCAAATCATAGTTGCTGCTATGCGACTCGTCGAAACACCCAGCGTGATGGCTGTTTCTATGGCCCGTCGGTCACTGGATTGAAGTGCGCCATGCATCATAGAAACCAACACTGGGAAACAAACCAGCATTTGGCCGAAAATCATCGCTTTTTGAGTGAATAGCATTTCCCAATTGCCCAGCGGCCCAGAGCGGGAGAGCATCATATACAACAATAAGCCAATTACGACGGTGGGAATGGCCTGCATGGTGTTGATTATCGACAACAAAAACCACTTTCCTTTGAACTCGGTATACGCAAGGACAAAGGAAAGCAGAATCGCTGGCAGCAGCACCAGCGATATAGCGGACAAAGACACCGAGAAAGAGACCGCAACAATCTCCCACAATGCCTTATCCAGACTCAGTAAAAGCCCGACGGCTTCCAGTGTCGTTTGCCACAAACTCATCAAGAGTTACTTCTCGTTAGCGTTAGCGACAAACAGCTGTTTTCCATTGAGGCGGAATTCGTTGATCAACTGCTGACCTTTTGGGTTAACCAGCCAGTCACTGAACACTTTCGCACCTTGATAATTGATGCTTGGATAGCGCTCAGGGTTAACCAGAATAACTTGATATGGGTTGAACAGTTTTTTGTCGCCCTGGAACAGGATCTTCAAATCCAGTTTGTTCTGATAGGCCAGCCAGGTACCACGATCCGACATGGTGTAGCCCTGCAGTTCCGACGCCATGTTCAGCGTAGGACCCATACCTTGTCCAACGGCTTTATAGCCACCAAAGTTAGGTTCCATTCGGGTTTGTGACCAGAGATTTTTCTCTTTTTTGTCTGTGCCCGAGTCATCGCCGCGAGAAATGAAGGTTACGTCAGACGTCGCAATGTTCTTGAAAACGTCCAAGACATTGTTTTGCTCCGCAATATGCGCGGGGTCGTTTTTTGGTCCGACGATCACGAAATCGTTGTACATCAGTTTGCGAGGCATCACGCCGTAGCCTTTTTCAACAAAGTTGGCCTCCGCTTTCGGCGCGTGGGTCATCACCAAATCCACATCACCGTTTTCACCCATTTTGAGCGACTTGCCCGTGCCGGCTGCGATGACATCGACTTTGTAACCTGTGTCATTTTCAAATTGAGGCAGCAAGTAATCAAGCAAACCTGAATGATAGGTACTGGTGGTCGTAGCGAGGCGAATGTGTGACGTATCTTGCGCGGCAGACACAGAATAACTGGTAACGGCCAGAAGAGTGGTCGCCAAAAGCGTAATGTTTTTCATTGTTGTGTGTTCCCTCAACGTGAGTATTAACGGGGTTGTTAGCGTCGATACAGCAAGTAGGGTGCCAACTTCTCAACACTTAGTTTGGCCCATTAGGTAACCAATTTCAGTGATTTAATGAACATAAATGTTGAGCTGGGACAAAATGTCGCATGTTTACTATTTTGACATTAAGAAAAGTTGGTACACTCTGTCCCATTCAAATGAACTGAGATCTTTTGTCTATGTCACTGGAATCTAACCACTCTTCACTGTACAGCGCCTTTTCCGTTCTGGTTGTTGATGATGAACCGGGAATGCAGGCTATTTTGAAAAAAGCGTTGGGAAAATGGTTTGCCAGCGTGGATTGCGCCGGATGTGTGGAAGCAGCTGAGCAACTCAGACAAGCCAATCATTACGATTTGATTGTTCTGGACATCAATTTACCGGGGCGGTCAGGTATTGAGTGGGAAGAAGCGTTTCATGACAAAGACAAACCCGCCGACGTTATCTTTATGACCGGCTACGCAGATCTGGAAACCGCAATTTCGGCGCTCAAGCTCGGTGCGTCGGACTTCATCCTGAAACCGTTTAACCTGGATCAAATGCTTTCCGCGGTTAAGCGCTGCATGGACAAACGTGTTCAACAGCGAATGCAATACGCGCTCAACCAAGACATGCAGCGCCACATCAGAACGGAGATCGTTGGTCAATCGGAAAAAACCCGTCTGCTCAAACAGTTGATTACACAATTTGCCCCTTCCAGAGCCAGCGTATTGATTGAAGGAGAATCCGGCACCGGGAAAGAACTGGTCGCGCGTGGTGTCCATGAAGCCAGCGGCCGAAAAGGGCCGTTTGTGCCTGTCAACTGTGGGGCAATTGCCCCCGAGCTGCTGGAAAGTGAGCTATTTGGCCACGCCTCAGGCGCGTTTACGGGGGCCAAGAAAAGCCGTGAGGGCCTGTTTCGCGTCGCAAATGGAGGAACGTTATTTCTTGATGAGATTGGTGAAATGCCATTGTCAATGCAATCGGCTTTGCTGCGTGTTCTGGAGCAACGCACCATTCGGCCGGTTGGTACAGAAAAAGAGCTGGCCGTGGATGTGAGAGTCGTGGCAGCGACCAACCGTAATCTGCAGGAGGAAGTAAAGAACGGGCATTTTCGATCCGACCTTTATTACCGTTTAAATGTGCTGCGTATAGAAGTGGCACCACTGAGAAAGCGCAAGACCGATCTGGCGGAACTGGTGCCATACTTTACCCACATGCTGGCGACGGAGTTGGGCATACCTAAACCAAAATGGGCTCATGAAGATATTCTGGCGCTGAACGAATATGACTGGCCGGGTAACATCCGTGAACTGAAAAACCAGATTGAACGCTGTATTCTGCTGGGCAAACCGCCAGCACACCAATGGCGTGACGTACAGGCCGCGAAACACGTTTCCATGACAGTGTCGAGTGGTGCAGAGTTACTCAACCTGCAAGAAGAGCAAGTGCATCAGGGAGAAGGGTACCCTGACGACTGGTCTCTCAAAGAGGTAGAAAAAGCCCATATTCAGCAAGTTGTCGATGCCCATGATGGCAATAAGTCTGCTGCCGCCAGACGATTAGGCGTAGCTCGTAAAACGCTGGAGCGTAAGTTCAAAGAGTGGGAAGCGGAAGGAAGTTCCTATGTCGGCTGAGCATGGGTGGCTGGCCAAGTGGCGTTACCGGTTCAAAACCATGGTGCGCTACCGCCTGCTGATCCTTACCTCAGCGCCCATCGTCTTTACGCTGATCGCTTTAATTGCCATCAGTGTTTATTGGTCAATTCACTACACCTGGAAAAGTGCGTTGATTGACGTATCCGAACGCCTTGGCGTTGCCAGCAACAGCATCGCACTGTTGCAGCAAAAACAGGCCAATTTTGTGAAGGCTTTTGCTGAGTCATATTCGTTTCGTAATCACGTTAATCAGCTCTCCGATCCCGCTGAGCTTACCGCATGGGTGCAACAACAGAAAAATCGTTATGGGTTGGATTTTCTGCGTTTTCATACTGTGGACACCATAGATAAAAAATTCCGCTTCCTGGATTTGACGCGCAAAGCGTCATTCTTTGATGTCCTGACGCAGAAAGAGCTGAGTGAGCTTGACCCCAACTTAGCCAGCCGGGCGCAAATCGCGATCCTTAAGACTCAGCGTATCGAAGGCCGCGGTCTGATCAGTCGGACGGTGATACCTGTTTATAACCTGCATAATGATCTTATCGGCTTTCTGGACGGAGGGCTGTTGCTGAACAACAGCACCGTGTTGGTCGACCAGATTCGTGATCTGATCTACCCCGACAAAGAAAACTCACTACGTCCGGTCGGCACGTTAACACTGTTTTTAGATGATTTGCGAGTCAGTACTAATGTGCCGCTCGACAGCGATGATCGTATTGGCCGCGCGATTGGTACCCGAGTCTCAAAAGAAGTCCGACGCGTCGTCCTCACGCACGGGAAAGAGTGGGTCAATCTGGCGTATGTATACGATGCCTGGTACATCACGGCCTATCAACCAATCAGGGATCAGTACAATAATGTCATCGGCATGTTGTATACCGGCTATCTGATGTGGCCTTTCTTAGAGGCCTACGTCACGAACATCTTTGAGATTGGCACTGTGACACTGGTGTTATTGCTTGTTTCGGGGTTCGCTGTTTATCGGGGATCACGAGATTTGTTCGCACCGATTGAACGTATTCACCGAGTGGTGAAGCTGGTTCAGATGGGCAAGCATCAACGTATTGGTGAGCTGGGATTGGATAAAGAACATGAACTTGCCCAGCTCGCACGCCAGTTTGACCACATGCTGGACTCTCTCAATGCTCGTAGAGAAGAAGTCAAAAGTGCCGCGAAGCAGTTGGAGCATAAGGTGGCGGAACGGACAGCCAGCTTGTCGGAGAAAACCGAACAGTTGGAGCTGCACATCAAGTTGCTCCATCAAACCCGAGATAAACTAGTGGTCAGCGAAAAGTTGGCAGCACTGGGGGAACTGACCGCAGGCATTGCTCATGAGATCAACAACCCGACAGCCGTAATCCTGGGTAACGTGGAACTGATAAAATTTGAACTGGGCCCCGAAGCGGCAAGGGTTGACGAAGAAATTGGAGCCATCATGGTTCAAATTGACCGTATTCGTAACATTACACGCAGCTTGTTACAGTATAGCCGTCAGGGCGGCGTGCAGGATGAAGTCACCTGGCAACACGTGAATCCGATCATTGATGAGAGCATTACGTTGGTAAAAACTGGTGCGAAGAAACGCGATATTCAGTTTGCAACTCATCTGGACGCCCATTCCCCGGTTGAAGTGAACCGTCATCACCTATTGCAAGTGATGGTCAATTTGCAAATGAACGCCATTCACGCCATGAAAGGCGAAGGGTGTCTGACAATTATTAGTGAAGACTGGATTGAAAACGAAGAGGTGTGCGGCGCGATCATTCATGTAAAAGATGAAGGATGTGGTATCAGGCCACAGCACCTCAAGCGAGTGTTTGATCCATTTTACACCACCAAACGCGACGGAACAGGGTTGGGTCTGTCTGTCTCTCAAAGTCTGTTAAGCCAAACAGGCGGAGAAATCAGAGTCACGTCTGAACCTGCCCAGGGGGCGTGTTTCAGTATTTATCTGCCAAAGAAAGCCGAAACCTATCTCAACGTAACCAACCTATAAGCAGATCCTCTCGGAGGTCTTGCTATAACATTGACTTTCATATAGTTATGAGAGGTGTTTGTACGGGAGAGGTTGAATGGAGCTTATCGCATTTGAGGAGCAGCACTATCCGTTGCTCATAAATTGGATAGATAATGCTGAGCTGAATTTCTTATGGGGCGGGCCATGTTACCGTTTTCCGTTGACTCACAAACAGATTCGGCAACATTGCGCCCAGAAGGACGTGCAACCCTATGTGCTGATGGATGAAGGTGAACCCGTTGGATTTGTCGAACTGTTTATTTTACAAGCACAAAGTTGCCGGATTTGCCGGGTATTCGTTTCACCAGACAAACGTGGGCAAGGGTACAGTTCGAGCATGCTGACTCTGGTCATGGATAAAGCCCGAGAGCAGTATAACTGTTTGAATGCATCTTTGGCGGTCTTTACACACAATGAAACCGCACTACATTGTTATCGCTCACTTGGGTTTGAAACTTACGCTCTTGAACGTGGGACGCGTTACTTAAATGGCCGTTGGTGGGATCTGTTGCTAATGAGTAAAACGCTGAGTTAACCTCCCAAACAAAAACGGAGTGCCTTGGCACTCCGTTACAACTCTCTGTCGTGAATCACATATCTACAGACATACCTAACGCATCCAGCCGGTCTTTGAACTCCTCTAAGTTCTCTCCCCGATAAGTCGGGTGACCATTAAAGTAACGTGGCTTTTCAGGAAGCATCGCATTTTTCAGCTCTTTTTCCTGCTCATCGCTATCATGGTAAACCGTCACTCGATGTGGGATTTCCTGTCTGATTGCCGCCATTTTGGTCTCCTTGTTTTTACGAACACGTAATGTAACCCTAGTTCATTTGGCGCGACTATCCATGTTTAGGTTTCGTCATGTCATCAGGTTTCGTCCGGGCTCACGTTTTTACAGCGCACTGACAATTGGCCAAAAGAGGTGCCAGAGGAAACCTGACGACTTACTAACCTTAATGACAGAATATTTGGTGTAATATGAACCGATAGGCACGTAGACAGGAGTCATGATGAAACGTTTCAGAGCTATTCTAAATGGCAAGAAAGCTGGCGAACCGGCGCTAAGAGAGGCTATTTTCGCGATTCGCGAACAGGGGGAGCCCTTAGAGGTTCGTGTTACCTGGGAATCGGCCGATATGCTCCGTTTGGTTGAAGAAGCCAGTCAGGACGGAATTGAACGAATATTGGTCGCGGGCGGGGATGGGTCGCTAAACGAAGCGGTGAATGCGTTAGACACACTTGCTCACGAGCAACGACCAGAGCTGGCGGTGATCCCTATGGGAACAGCCAATGACTTTGCTACTGCGAATCGCATTCCCACCACCATAGCCGCTGCGCTTGAATTGGCGATCCATGGGCAAACCCATCAGATAGATTACGTGAAAGCCAATGATCGCTGTTTTATCAATGTCGCGGCAGCAGGGTTTGGGGCCGAGATAACCGCGGAAACTCCGATTGAATTAAAAAACTTCCTCGGCGGTGGCGCCTATACGCTGACTGGTATTGTAAAAGCTCTGGGGTTTCGCCCATATGAAGGCACTTTATCCGTAAGCAAGGGAAGCTGGACTGGTGACATTCTGGTCGGGGCGTTTTGCAACAGCCGTCTGGCTGGCGGTGGACAAGAGATGGCTCCTTCCGCGCTAATAAACGATGGCGATATGGACGTCACTGTAGTTCGGCCATTCTTGCCACACGATTTACCTCAGGTGATCGAAGAGATCAAAAATCCTAAGGAAAACGGTGAGTTTGTGGTCCACTTGAAAACCAACTGGCTGGAAATCGATTTTCCGAAAACGCTGCCACTCAACCTGGATGGTGAACCTTATCATTCTCAGAAAATTCGTTTTGAAGTCCAGCACCAGGCGCTGGCGATGGTCTTACCGGATGACAGCCCTTGCCTGAGATAAACAGTTATTTAAAGATGCGGGGATCGAACTCAAACTGCAGTTTCTCCGCTTTGGCGAATACCTTTTTCAAAGCAGGATGGTTGGGGTTGATCAGATAATTTTTGTCTCGCGGAGAAATAACGGATGGCACCTGCAAGACAGCAAAATCGGATGCAGCAATATTGAGAAATTCATCACCGATCAACTGGGTTGATTCACTGGGTGGAATCGAACGCCAGTTAGGTGGGAGGTCTGAACGGCTGAGTTTTACGATCAGCTTGTCCGGTACATCTATCCGGTACAAATCGTACCTATCGATCATGTCTGGCGTATTGTTGAGATGAACAAACACTTCCAGAGAACACAATGATTCAGATTCGGAAAAGTAGAGGGCTTCGGTACCTTTAGAGTTCCATCGCCCCCCAAACCACTTGGCGCCATTGGGGCTGAAAGGAGAATCGGCGTATTTTTTCTGAGTCAGCCGATACATGAGCATCAGGAAAAGACCCCGTGCTCAATACGGCCGATGAGATCACGCACCACTTCAAAATCCGCCGTAGTGGAAATCATATCCAGAGGACGTTTTCCGGCCAGGCCGTAGACACTCTCTTTGAGCCACTCCAACGCACGCTCTTCATCATCAAACAGATCCGTTGCCAGTTTGACCAGCAGGGCAAGGCGATACATCACATCGCTTTCCTGCATACTGAAACGTTCACCTTTCGCTAAACGGCGTTTGATGGTGCTGATGGGAATATGAGTAACATGATGGAACTCACTTTGCGATAAGTTGGCCTTTTCCAGAATGTTGATGTACACCTGAGGCTCGAAGCCTTGGTGCACGGCTTCATTCTTAGCGGTCGATTCGTTTTCAATCCCCATGCTAAACCAGAAGTTGTTCTTATATGACGACTTCGGTTTGAAGCTTTTCATCGCTGTTGCTGTCATATCTCAGTACCTCTTGGCTCATTTGGTCTAGCAATTATGGACCAAATGAGCCGAGTTCGCAATGCGCTTGATTTATGAAAACAAACAGCCCCTGAGTATTCAGGGGCTGGGGATCATCCGGCGTTGACTGCGATTTTCGGTGGCTTGATGCCGTGTTTCTTAAACTCTTTCATCACCCTTAAGGTAATGTCTGTCTCAAACAACTTTTCGTAGGCCGTATCCACCACATACGCTTTACAGGTTAGCTGTATCGCCAGGTAGTTGTCTGCGATGGTTTGTTTAACCAACACGGTCACCGGTTTGGGCAAATGAATATAGCGACTGGAAGAAGCCGCCTCCTGAATCAAATCTCTCGCTAACACAATGTCTTCATCCATGCCGACATAAAATGGAATGACGACCTGCATGTCTAATGCGCCATAGTTGCCACTGGTGGTTACTTCATTTAGGAATTTGTTGTTCGGAATCGTAATGATGTCATCGCTCAATGTACGCATTCTGACAGAGCGAAGACCGATGGCAATAATGTCGCCATAGTTCCCCTCAAACGTGACGCGGTCACCAACCTGAAACGGACGATCAATCATGACCGTCATTCCGGCAATGAACGACGCCGCCAAATCTTTGAGCGCAAAACCCACCGACACTGCCAGCGTACCGCCAATCAATGTCAGGATCTGATCGTTGATACGAAAACTCATCATGAACACAATCAAACCCGCGGTCATATAAACGAAAAACTGCAGGAAAGACTGCAACTTTTGCAGCAGCATCCGGTACTGGGCGAACTGTGAACCAATGCTCTCAACCATTGAGTTCATGAACTTGATCAGGACCCAGGTTGCGGCAATCACCAATACGGAGAAGAACACGCCACTCCAACGAATTAACGTGGCAATCTGGGTGATATTTTCTACTTGCGCCAGTTCCTCTGACGCCAAAGTCGGTGTCGTAACCAGCAAAGAAAGAATCAGAAAAAGGACTCTGTACATAACTATTTCACCAATAAATGCTGACGGTCTAATACGTTGGTAATATGACGGAACCAGTGATCCGAAACCCGTGCTTTATCTTCGTTCCACTCGATGTAACCGCGACTTTGGAAATAGCGCAGCGTGCCGAGTACTTCAGCGACACTTAACTGGGTACACTCCGACAGCTCTTCTGTGGAAGCAACTTCCAACTGAACAATTGAGCGCAGTACTGCGAGCATGGGTTTGGGCATTTTTTCCAGCTCTTGGGACTCCGGCGCGGTAAACAAACGAACCACCACTTGTTGTGTTTCTTTGTTTCGATTAAGTGACAGACGGAAAAAACGCAGTGCCACCGTGGGGTTGCCATCAGAGTAGTGCCAGAGAATGCGGTAGAACCCTTGTTTAGCGCGGTCTTCTTCAGTGATGTCTTCCTGATCCCACTGTTTAGGCACAACCAAGCCATCAAAACAAACCGGATGCTCGACGTCTCGGTTGATACGACTGTCGAGCAATTCACCAATCTGTTTTTCTGACCAGCGAGGCAAAAAGGTGACTAAATCAAACAGCAGACGCTCGCCGCGCGCTCGGTCGACAAAACGCCAACTCGCTTTTTCAACCGCCATAACCACCCGGTGGTTTTTCTTGGAACGACGTAGCAAGTTAGTCAGGCGAATCAAATCCGACAGACCGCCAACCATGGGTTTAACCAGGCGCTGAGCGTTGTCGACCGCGATGAGATAACTGGTGTCACTTTTTCGCAACTGGGACAGGATCTGAATCTCACTGCTTTCTTCTTCCATCCCGAGACTCACCGCTAAATGTTTCAGTAAGGCGCTGTAACCGGCGTAAGGGCAATTGAGATAAACGGGTTCGGCATTTTTCACTTTATCGAGTAGCTGGCGTAACAGCGTGGTTGTACCGATACCGCGTTCGCCGGATATCACACAAATTGCAGGACTGTCGCTCATCAGGTAATGCGACAGTTGCTTGATTTCATCCGAGCCATAGTCAAACAAACGGCTGTCGGCCGATCCGGGAAGAACATATTCAAAGGCCTGATTACCTTTGATGCGCACGAAATTAGGGTTCGTTTGCACATTGCCTGTCTGCTTAGCAACTTCTATCCGAAACAGGTAGGCAAGCGCCTGACTAAACAGCGTATAGCCAGATAAGGCACTAATGAGACGATGTTTAAAACTGTGTACGGTAATCCAGAATGCGGCTACCGCCGTCGCCGCAATACTCACCAAAAACGTCTCTTTGTGATCAATTGCCCAGTTGACCCAAACAGGACGGTCGGAGATGCGCTCTGCTACTTCAAATACTTTTTTTCGCCACAGTAGCAGAACATTCATGGTCACCAGCACAAACCAGAAAAACAGCACATTGTAGATCCAGTAATAGATCGTGCCTTTACCAACAGTACGCATCGATATTTGCAAGATCACGCCAGCAACAATAATGCTCCAGATGTATCGGCGAATGGTCGATAAACGGAGCGCGATCAGCGCTTTACTGGACGAACGACTGTTGCGGTAAACAAACTCAAGAATGAAACTGACCGCAATAGAACCGCCCAATATCCACCAGGTAAAAATCTCAAGAAAAATCAGATGTTGCAGGCTGTCGATATTGGCCAAAACCCGCAATGAAAGCGTGATGGCAATTAAGACCGCGATGGCACGGTGAGCACGACTGATATACCACACTAAGCGCACCCATAGTGGTGGATTCGTTTTGGACTCCAGATGGTACTGGTAAAACAGATTAATAAGGCGCTTGCTGTTTTTAAGCCACCAGGCGAGCACCAGATAAATAAAGAATACTTTGACTCCGACCCAGATCACCGGAACAGGGGAAATCAGCACTTCTCCAATGAGAGCTTTCACACTGCGAATTTGAAAAAACACCAGATACTTCATATTCAGCCGGGTGTTTTCCCACTCTTTTTTAAACTGAAGCACGCCGTACGGGCCGAAACCGGTCAAGCGGTCACGAGTCACGGAAGAGGTGAGTTGCAGCAGTGCTTCTTTACTCTGGGCAATACTGCGTAATGTTTTGTAGGTTGACTCGGTTTTAAACCAGTCTTCTTCACTGCCTGAATGCTGATACGCCAACAAATCCTGGCGGAATAGTTCAATCTGGGCATTTTGCTCACGCAAGGAGGCTGAGAGCAGTTGTTCGACTTTCGCCATGTCTTTGTCTGTCATGAACAAAGGTTCGGGAAGCGTACGAATTTCCTGACTGATATTGTAGGCAACGGAACTGACGGTGGGCTCTTTTTTAAATGTGTATTCCCACTGCGCTAAAGCTGGCTGGGCCAAACACAAAGATAACAAGAGCATTAAGCGTAAGACCTGACGCATAGAACTCACTTATAAGTTGTTGATTTTTTGAATTAGTGTAGACGGAAAACCGACCGAACGCGCACTCAGAATGAAGCGAAAGAGGGGATTCGAAAAGAAACTCTTTCGTTGAGTCACGGTTCAGAGTCAGAAAACCAAGGACAATCGAACCAGATTCTAAACACAACTGCGTCTAAGATGTGAGACAGGGATGACGTGCAGGCGTGCCATCACGTTGTCACAACGGGTAGATAATCTAAATCATTACTTGAAGTTGCCGCTATGAACCAGTAGTGTGGCGCGGTTTTTTACACATTTAAGGTAAAGGTTTTGATCTCCACAGCGAATATAACTCAGCAGTTCGGCGCGAAGCCGCTTTTTGAAAACATCTCCGTGAAGTTTGGCGAAGGGAATCGCTACGGCCTTATCGGCGCTAACGGTTGTGGTAAATCGACCTTTATGAAGATCCTAAGTGGTGAGCTCGAGCAAACCAGTGGTAACGTCAGCTATGATCCCAACGAACGGATCGCCAAGCTGAACCAGGATCAATTTGCCTACGAAGAGTACACCGTTATTGATACGGTCATCATGGGTTACAAAGAACTTTGGGAAGTGAAAAAAGAACGTGACCGCATCTACTCTCTGCCAGAAATGAGCGAAGACGAAGGTATGCGCGTTGCTGATCTTGAAGTTCAGTTTGCGGAAATGGACGGTTACATGGCCGACGCCAAAGCGGGTGAACTGTTGCTTGCGGTTGGTATTCCGGAAGAGCAACATTACGGTCTGATGAGCGAAGTTGCCCCTGGTTGGAAACTGCGTGTGCTTTTGGCACAGATTCTGTTTGCAGACCCGCATATCATGCTACTTGACGAACCAACCAACAACCTGGACATCGATACGATTCGTTGGCTGGAAGAAACGCTGAACCAACGTAACTGCACCATGATCATCATTTCCCACGACCGCCACTTCCTGAACAGTGTATGCACACACATGGCGGACCTGGATTACGGTGAACTGCGTATTTACCCGGGCAACTATGATGAATACATGACCGCAGCGTCTCAGGCACGTGAACGCCTACTGGCAGACAATGCGAAGAAGAAAGCGCAAATTGCAGAACTGCAAACGTTCGTCGCTCGTTTCTCTGCCAACGCATCAAAAGCCAAACAGGCGACATCGCGTGCGAAGCAGATTGATAAAATCAAGCTGGACGAAGTGAAAGCCTCTAGCCGTCAGAACCCATTCATTCGTTTCGAACAGTCGAAAGAGTTGTTCCGTAATGCACTGGAAATTGAGAACCTGGCGCAGGGTTATGAAAACGATCTGTTCACAAATTTCAACGCCATTTTTGAAGTTGGTGAACGTGTGGCGATCATCGGTGAGAACGGCGTAGGTAAAACGACCTTACTCAATACACTGGCGGGAGTGAAGGCACCAACAACCGGCAGTTTCAAATGGTCTGAGAATTCGAACATCGGCTACTACGCACAAGATCATGCGCATGAGTTTGAAACCGACATGAATCTGATGGACTGGATGGGGCAATGGCGCCAGGAAGGCGACGACGAGCAGGTTGTGCGTAGCTTCCTTGGTCGTATGCTGTTCTCTCAGGATGACATCAAAAAGTCAGTTAAAGTGCTATCCGGTGGAGAGCAGGGGCGTATGCTGCTGGGCAAACTGATGATGCACAAACCGAACATGCTGTTGATGGACGAGCCGACCAACCACATGGATATGGAATCGATCGAATCACTGAACACGGCGTTGGAGCAGTACAAAGGTACGCTGTTCTTCGTGTCCCACGACCGCGTGTTTGTAGACTCTCTGGCTACCCGTATTCTGGAAATTCGCGACGGTAAGATCACCGACTTCCGCGGGACTTACTCAGAATTCCTGAAGTTTAAAGGGGTAGACGGATAATCAGAAAAGGCCTCCATCGGAGGCCTTTTTCTTTATGTCGAAATCTACGAATTACTCTGCTGGTGCGCCTTTTACATCAAACTCAATCTTATCTGCACCAGTAAATACCTGAAAGCGAAGACCTTTAGCTCGGGCAATGGTGGTGATACCGAACTGTCTGGCCAGATCGAGCCCCATCTGGGTAACTCCGGAGCGGGAGAGCAGCAGAGGAATCCCCATTTGTGCGATCTTAATGACCATCTCTGATGTCAGGCGTCCGGTGGTATAAAAAATCTTATCCGCGCCTTTTTGGTCATTGAGCCACATTTCACCCGCCAGGGTATCCACGGCATTGTGACGACCCACATCTTCCACAAACGATAGCACCTGATTCCCCTGACAGACCGCACAGCCATGCACTGCGCCGGCCTTTTTGTAGGTGTCATTAAAGTGCGTCAGCGCTTCCAGTGCAGCGTAGATTTCAGATTGCTTGATCGTAATTTGAGGCACCTGATAATTTTCCAGTTGCTTCATGACATTGCCGTACATGGTTCCCTGACCACAGCCAGAGGTGACGGTCTTTTTCTTCAATGCTCCTTCTAGGTGGTCAGTGTTTTCTTGTGTCACCACCGCGGCAGAATGGGTCTGCCAGTCAATTATGACCGATTCGATGGCATTGGGATCAGAAATGAAGCTTTGATTTTTAAGATATCCCAGCACCAGCGCCTCAGGCCTTGAGCCAAGCGTCATTAACGTCACCACTTCTTTCCAGTTAAGCATCACCGTCAATGGTCGCTCACAAGCAATCTGTTTCACCAGACGCTCGCCGTATTCATCGAACACTTCAACCTCAATGGTCTGTAACGGGTTTTCACTGGTTTTTATGATAGTTGGTTTCCCCACAATCTAATCCTGTCTGCGACTCATGTTAATACCATTAAAGCAATTCCTGTTCCAAAAGGCGCATTTTTCTTTGTTCGGTGAATCGAGGTTGTTCCTATAAATAAGACACCTGAGCATTGGTTTGATGTCTATGGTTATGTGGCGTAATACTTGCTTTGAGTCTTTAATTAGTAAACGTTTGATCGGATTAAACACAATGTCACAGTTAGAGTCTGCCCCGATGAGCAGCGAAAAAGATGAAAATCACTGGCCCCTTGACTGCCAGTTGACTGCACATGAAATCAGCACGGGCTTGTGGGTCAGCACGCAATGGCAACTGACAGGTTTTGGGCTTCACCCAGATCCACAAAGCCGCTTTACCGCAAGCTTGGAACTTTTTCGGGATGAACGAACGGACTATCGATTTAACCTCAGTTCAACCCAGCCCAAACTGTTTCTCGTCCTCGACACGATGGACGATGAGCACAATCCGGTCATAGTGAAGCTGACGGCTTCCCAAAGCGTCGCTGGTCAATTCATGGATGGCGATTATCTGGTGCTTTCGACCAATATGCCTCTACCGGTTCAGGCCTGGATGGAAGCGTTTATTGGTCGTCATGGCGAGTTACTCGAAGCTCGTCGTAAGAAACGAAAAGGCGCGGGGCGTTCTAGTGGCAACTGACAACAATCCATTCTTCTCACGCTGGTCCAGACGTAAGCTTGATCCTCAATCTCAAGCGGCCGACGAACACGGTGTGAACCAAACTGAGGTCACTGAGAACGCGTCAGACGTTCCGGTTATGGAACAAGTACCTGACGATTCACCAGATAAAGACCCACAAGAAACTCGTGACCTTAGTGTCGCTGAGCTGCTTGTCAGTGGTGCGACGGCTGCCACCAAAAAGGCAGCACTAAGAAAGCTATTTTTAAGTGGGGAATTCAGTGAAGTCGACCGGCTCAATGACTACGATCATGACTATTCCGCGGTGAAACCGTTGTCCACTGACGTCGCGGAAAAACTCAGAGAGTGGTTGAATGAACACGAGGAGGAACCGCCGCACAAAGTGGCAGAAGAGCGAATCTCAACTAAAGTTGAGAAGGAAGAGGCTGCCGAGTTGCACAGTGATTTGTCGTCCATTCAAACTCAGCACAACCAGGATGTGTCAGATGAAGAAGTGGGACAAAATATACCACATAAAAGTTAGGTACATTTTGACCAATAAATGGTTATCTCAATAGAGACAAATTGTCTCAATAACAAAAACCTGAAACTTAATCTCACGATTTTGGTAGTAATTAGCTGATATTAAAGATAATAAAAGTTGGAATGGTATTTGCTGTAGCATCTGAAACTGAACGCAAACGTTCTAAAGATGGAACAGAGCAATGCTGAAACAACAACTAAAACGCACCAGATCTGCCAACGGAAAAGCACGCTTATTTGCTTTTGAGAACACGGTTGAGTTGACCAATCTTATTCCTCCCACCGTAAGCTACGAGAGCGGTGGGAATACGCTGATTGTTGGTCCGACCGCGATCATTGAAAGCGCCGCGCACCAACTCACACAAATGCATTCCCTGACCTTGCTGTCGACCGATGGTGAAAGGGCCTCACATCCAAACCTCTATTTTGCCAGTTCCGTTCAGATCTCAGGATATTTGGGCACCTTTGAAGTTCTGATAGAAAATCAGGGACAGACGTACAACTTGGCCAAAGTCGCACTGGATCACGATTGTTTCGATATTGTTTTGGATATGACACTCAGCGGGTGTATGAGCGAAGAAGTTCCCGTACCGGGCTATTATCCGGTGGGGCGAGGGTATCCGAAACTGGCGGAAGCATTAGAAGAGATCCCCACATTGATGGGGACATTTGATAAGCCTAAATTCTTTCGTCTCGATACCGACCTGTGTGCGCACAGTTCACGTGGTGTAAAAGGCTGTGAACGTTGTGTGGATGCATGCCCAGCTGGCGCGCTAAGTAGTGAAGGCAACGATAAAATCGGACATCGCATCGCCATCAACCCTTATCTTTGCCAAGGCGTGGGGACTTGTGCCACTTCCTGTCCGACAGAAGCGATCAGTTACGCCTTACCGAATCCGCAAGATACCCAGAAATTCATTGAGCGCACTTTGGCCAATTACCATCAAGCCGGCGGCGAAAGTCCGATTGTTCTTATCTGCAGCTCTCGCCATGAGAGTTATAACGTCATGGCGCTCAATGCGCTTCCCGATAACGTCATTCCGGTTGTCGTTGAAGAGTTGCCATCTGTGGGTATCGATTCCTGGTTTTCGGCTCTGGTCAATGGTGCAACACAAGTGCTGTTTGCCGCCAGTCGTTTTATGCCAGAAACCATCCTCCGAGTCCTCAATAGTGAAGTAGGGACAGCTCAGGCTTTGTTAACTCAAATCGGGCTGGAAAAAGAGCGCGTTGACATTCTATATCTCGAATCGCTTTGCGAAACCAGGCCGTCTCTGTGTGAAGAGCCGTTGTGCCTGTCTGTCGGTGAGTTGCACGGCAATAAACGTCAGCGGCTATTCGCGGCTCTGGACGCACTCGCCAGTCAGTATCCTCCTCAAGCGTCTGTTGTCACACTGCCTTCGAGTGCGCCTTACGGCAAAGTGACGTGCCGCACTGATGATTGCACTTTGTGTATGGGCTGTGTTGCGGTGTGCCCGACTCGAGCGCTGCATCATGACGGTGACATCCCAGGCCTCAAGTTTGTTGAACAGGATTGTGTTCAGTGTGGATTATGCAGTCAGGCTTGTCCGGAGAATGCGCTGACTCTGGAACCACAAATGAACTGGGATCAAAGCTCGCGACAACAGGTGCGTACATTACACGAAGAGAAGCCCGCACTGTGCCTGCGTTGCCAAAAACCATTTGCGCCGCAGTCGATGATCGCCATGCTTCAGGACAAGTTACGCGGTCACTCTCATTTCGCTGATGAAGCGTCTTTGAATCGTATCGCGATGTGCGAAGACTGCCGTGTTATCGATGTGTTTGAAGCCATGGCAGAAGACCCTGCCAAGCAATTGAAATACTAAGGAGCGTTTCGTGGATATACCAACAGATAACCAGACGCTACATCGGGAAATTTATCTGATGCTGGCTTCGCTTTTCCGCCAGGCTCCAAACGAGGCCGTGATTGATTTTCTGGCCACTCTTGATATCGAAGCCGAGCAAAGCAACATGCAAAAAGCCTGGTTAACACTGAAACACGCCGCGAGTAACACCTCTCAACAAGCATTAGAAGATGAGTACCAGTCATTGTTTATCGGTATCGGCCGTGGAGAGGTTGTGCCTTTTGCCTCATGGCATCTGACGGGCTCACTGATGGAGAAGCCGCTGGCAGAAATACGACATGATTTGGTGCAGCTAGGCTTTGAGCGTGAAGCTGATGTGAAAGAGCCCGAAGATCATATCGCCGCATTGTGTGAAGTCATGGCTTTGATGACCGATGACCACGATGCGACTCTGCAACAGGCGTTTTTTAATAAGCATCTTTCGCCTTGGACTCACAAACTGATCGGACAGATGAAAGAGGCGCAAAGCGCTGATTTTTATCGGGCCGTCGCTGAGTTGGCTGACGCGTTTTTTAACCTGGAAGCCGTGCGTTTTAGCGAAAACATCGCCAGCTCAAGAAACAAATCAAAAATTGACGTAAAAAATGTGACTGACTCACTGCAATAGGACGTCGATAAGAGATGCACCAGCATCCGGAACTACCTTTGGGTAAGGAAGCAATCCATGAAAAAGAAAAGTGAAATCAACGAAAGCCGCCGAGATCTTCTCAAGGGCTTCACGACTGCCGCGGTCGCTGGTGCAGTTGTCGCTGGAACAGCCAAAGTAGCTACAGCGTCAGAAGTTGAAGCGCCGAAAACGGAAGTAAAAAAAACCGGTTATCACGAAACTCAACACATTCGTGACTACTACGACTCGTTGTAAGGAGTGAACAGATGAAACTGATTAAACGCTCCGACAATGTGTCGAAAGAGCAAAATCAACTCGGGATCAGCCGCCGCACATTTATGAGAAACTCTTCGATTGCGGCTGGCGGAGCTGTGGTTGGCGCCAGTTTATTTACCCCGGGCATGATCAAAAAAGCCCAGGCGAAAACGGTGGATCCTGATGCCAAAACGGAAGTGAAGCGCACAATCTGCTCACACTGTTCGGTAGGGTGCGGCATATACGCCGAAGTGCAGAACGGTGTTTGGACAGGGCAAGAGCCGGCATTTGATCATCCGTTTAATGCTGGTGGCCACTGCGCCAAAGGTGCGGCTTTGCGTGAGCATGGTCATGGTGAACGTCGCCTCAAGTACCCGATGAAGCTTGAAAACGGCAAATGGAAACAGTTGTCGTGGGAAGAGGCAATCAACGAAATCGGCGATAAAGTGCTGGATATCCGCAAAGAGTCCGGACCGGATTCCGTGTATTGGCTAGGCAGCGCCAAACACAGTAATGAGCAAGCTTATCTGTTTCGTAAAATGGCTTCGCTGTGGGGCACCAATAACGTTGACCATCAAGCACGTATTTGTCACTCGACCACTGTAGCCGGGGTTGCCAATACCTGGGGTTACGGTGCGATGACCAATTCGTTCAATGATATGCATAACTGCAAATCGATTCTTTTTATCGGTTCAAATCCGGCGGAAGCGCACCCAGTGGCGATGCAGCATATTCTGATCGCCAAAGAGAAAAGTCGATGTAAGATCGTGGTGGCAGATCCTCGCCGAACGCGCACGGCTGCAAAATCAGATTTTTATGTGTCTCTGCGCCCTGGTACAGATGTCGCTTTCATCTGGGGCATTTTGTGGCACGTCTTTAAAAATCAGTGGGAAGACAAAGAGTTCATCCGCCAGCGTGTATTTGGTATGGATGAAATTCGTGCTGAAGTCGCGAAATGGACACCCGCAGAAGTCGAGCGTGTTACCGGCATCAGTGAGCAGGATGTTTACCAAACCGCGAAAATCCTGTCAGAGAATCGTCCAGGTTGTGTGGTCTGGTGTATGGGCGGAACTCAGCATACCACAGGGAACAACAATACCCGGGCATACTGCGTACTGGAGCTGGCCCTGGGGAACCTTGGCAAATCCGGCGGTGGTGCCAACATCTTCCGCGGGCACGATAACGTACAAGGGGCAACAGATCTTGGCGTACTGTCACATACCTTACCGGGCTATTACGGGCTGGCTGACGGCTCCTGGAAACACTGGGCAGGCGTGTGGGATATCGACTTCGATTGGATCAAAGACCGTTTTGATCAAAAAGAGTACCGCGGCACCAAGCCAATGAACAATATGGGTATTCCGGTCTCACGCTGGATTGATGGTGTTCTTGAAGACAAAGGCAATATCGAGCAGAACGACAATATCCGCGCCATGTTCTACTGGGGCCATGCGGTTAACTCGCAGACCCGTGGCGTTGAGATGAAAAAAGCGATGCAGAAGCTGGATATGATGGTGATTGTCGACCCTTATCCTACGGTTGCAGCGGTCATGAACGACCGCACCGATGGGGTCTACTTGTTACCTGCAACGACTCAGTTTGAAACCTACGGCAGTGTTACAGCATCCAACCGCTCGCTGCAGTGGCGTGATCAGGTCATCGAACCTCTGTTTGATTCTAAGCCGGACCACGAAATCATGTATCTGCTGAGTAAAAAACTGGGTTTTGCCGAACAATTGTTCAAGCACATTGAAGTGAAGAACAACCAGCCGGTCATTGAAGACATCACCCGTGAATTCAACCGTGGCATGTGGACCATTGGCTACACAGGTCAAAGTCCGGAGCGTCTCAAAGCACACCAACAAAACTGGCATACCTTCCATAAAACTTCTCTGGAAGCTGAAGGTGGGCCTGTCAACGGAGACACCTACGGTCTGCCATGGCCTTGTTGGGGCACACCCGAAATGAAGCACCCGGGCACGCATATCTTGTACGACACATCGAAAACGGTCGCTCAGGGTGGCGGCAACTTCCGGGCCCGATTCGGGGTCGAGTTTGAAGGCAAAAACCTACTGGCGGAAGACAGTTACTCGGCCGGTTGTGAAATCCAGGACGGCTATCCTGAATTTAGCGACAAGATGCTAAAACACTTGGGATGGTGGGATGATCTGACTGCAGAAGAGAAGCAAGCGGCAGAAGGCAAAAACTGGAAAACGGATCTGTCCGGTGGTATCCAACGTGTCGCGATTAAGCATGGCTGCATTCCATTTGGTAACGCCAAAGCACGGGCAATTGTCTGGACCTTCCCAGATCGAGTGCCACTGCACAGAGAGCCTTTGTATACGCCCCGACGTGACTTGGTCGCGGATTACCCAACCTGGGATGATGCGGAATCGATCTATCGTCTGCCAACGCTTTATAAGTCGATTCAGGATCAGGACAAATCAAAAGAGTATCCGATTATTCTGACTTCTGGTCGTTTGGTGGAATACGAAGGTGGTGGTGATGAAACGCGCTCCAACCCTTGGCTGGCAGAACTTCAACAAGAGATGTTTGTTGAAGTAAATCCAAAGGATGCCAACGATCTCGGCTTTAAAGATGGTGAGATGGTGTGGGTTGAAGGGGCTGAGAAAGGCCGAATTCATGTGAAAGCCATGGTCACCCGCCGCGTCAAACCGGGGATGGCGTTCATCCCATTCCACTTTGGCGGTAAGTTTGAAGGCGAAGATCTGCGTCATAAATACCCGGAGGGCAGCGATCCCTATGTGATTGGTGATTCAGCTAACATTGCGACCACTTATGGTTATGACCCAACAACGCAGATGCAGGAAACCAAAGTCACCCTGTGTAACATTCGTAAAGCGTAAGGAGCCTCCACATGGCACGAATGAAATTTCTATGTGACACCAAACGCTGTATCGAATGTAATGGCTGTGTCACGGCATGTAAAAATGAAAACGACGATGCACTTGAATGGGGCATTCAGCGTCGCCGCGTTGTCACCTTAAACGACGGTGAACCGGGAGAAAACTCTATCTCGGTCGCGTGTATGCATTGCACCGATGCGCCATGCATGGCGGTGTGTCCGGCCGATTGTTTCGAGCACACAGAAGATGGCATTGTGTTGCACAACAAGGATTTGTGTATTGGTTGCGGTTATTGTCTGTTTGCCTGTCCATTTGGTGCACCGCAGTTCCCGAAACAAACCGCATTCGGTGAACGGGGCAAAATGGACAAATGTACCTTCTGTGCAGGCGGCCCTGAAACTGAACCTGGTTCTGAAGAAGAGCGCCTGAAGTACGGTGCTAACCGGATTGCAGAGGGAAAACTGCCTATGTGCGCTTCGCTGTGTTCGACCAAAGCACTGCTCGCCGGCGATGCCGAAAAAGTATCCGATATTTTCCGTCAGCGCGTTGTTGAACGTGGAGCGAAAAATGCCGGATGGACCGACGGTGAAGATCTGTCTTATGACGCAACCAAGAGCTAATGGTGGAAAGAGATATGTTGCAACGTTTCAAACGCGTATCTCTGACAGTGCTGTCGATAATGACAGCGCTGTTGCTCGCCTTTGTCACGCCAGCCTCTGCCGAAGAACCTGCTTCTTCGGACGTCGCTCAACGCGAGATAACTCAACTTGCGGGAGCCGATTATTGGCGGCAGTTGCGTGAAGGGCAAGAGGGATACACAACCTCAACCTCTCCTGAGCATGGCGTTTTGATCAGCAAGCCAGGTGAGACTTGGTACATTCTCAAGGAAAAGTGGATGTCTCCGGCGGGCGCTGTCGCCATTTTTGGCAGCATTGCTCTGGTGGTGCTGGCGTACGTTGTTGTCGGCCCATTGATGCTGAGCAAACCGCGTACCGGGAAAAAGATTACACGCTGGTCACGCCTCGACAGGGCGCTGCACTGGAGTATGGCCTTTACCTTCCTGACATTAGCCTTCAGTGGCCTTATGCTGGTTTACGGAAAACATTTCTTGAAACCTTACATTCCCACTGAGCTCTGGGGTTATATCGTATATTCAGCCAAGCAATACCATAACTACATTGGCCCGCTGTTTTTTATCTTGTTAATGTGCGTTCTGCTTAAATGGTGGCGAAAGTCACTGTTCAACAAAACCGATGTACAGTGGTTTAAGAAATTGGGCGGAATGGCTGGCAAGCATAAAGGTACCCACCCATCTGCGGGCTTCTCGAATGGTGGTGAAAAAGCCATTTATTGGCTATTGATCATCTTTGGAGCGGTCGCTGCAGCCAGTGGACTGAGCCTTGATTTCCCAATTTTTGGCCAAACCCGGCGCGATATGGAGTTTTCTAATCTGGTCCATATGGTCTCGGCATTGATTCTGATCTGTGGTTTTATCTTCCACATTTACATTGGTTTGTTTGGTATGGAAGGCGCTTTAGAAGGGATGGTCACTGGTGACGTTGACGAAACCTGGGCTAAGGAGCATCACGACTTGTGGTATGAAGAGGTCAAAAACGGGGAGCCTACGACCAATTCCGACGTGGCCAGCCAAAACGCTAAGGGAGGGGTTCGCGGCAATGAACAAACATCATAGCGGTATCTGGGTTGCGTACATCTTGAGTCTTCTGACGCCATTTACTTGCCTTATTTCCGGCGTGATCGCCATCGTGTACGCTGGCTACCGACTGGATAAAGGGGAAGACTCCGAAGTAGTGAACTCGCACTATTATGGTCTGATTCGCAGTTTTTTTCTTAACTTGACCTTTTTCGTTGTCCTTCTGGTCACGGTGGCGACATCGAACGGATTGCTGGTTGGCGTTCACGATTACTGGTACAGAAACTCACTGATCGATTCCGTCGCGCGTTTTATTCCTTATGTTGGCATGGTGATCGCTGCAGGAGCCATATTGTTGTGGATCGTCCGCATGGTGCAGGGGATGCAACAACTCAGAGCCAACATTGCTCACACCCCTTCAACCGGCCCGAATCTTTGAACCAAATCGGCGCACGACACTTAGCCCCGGCACGATTCGGGGCTTTTTTGAACCATGATTATGCGCATCGATATGGTGCAGCCTCACCTAAATAGTGCGCATTTCGCTTGTTGAAGTCACTATCAACTTGAAACATGCGCATGCGAACTTATTTTTATCTTCATGATTTTTATAGTTTTGTTTTCAAGTTCTTCTTGTTTTCCTTATTTAAAATAAACTGGAACGCATTTTGCTGTGTTGACACTTTTGTAAATAAACTCACCAATTTGGTGAAAATAAAAACAATGTCGCACAGGTAAAGTGCGCTACACGACATGGAGAATTGAATCAATGAACGAGACTGTCAGTCCGGTACAGGGCGCCGTTCAAACCCTGACCCAAAGTTCAGATACCTTATTTTTGCTGCTTGGAGCCATTATGGTGTTTCTGATGCACGCTGGTTTTGCTTTTTTGGAAGTAGGGACCGTCCGACGAAAAAATCAGGTAAACGCGCTGGTAAAAATTCTGGCGGATTTTGGCGTCTCTGCAATCGCTTATTTTTTTATCGGTTATTGGGTGGCTTATGGGGCAGATTTTTTTGCTGATGCACAGACCTTATCTCAGGATAACGGCTATCAGTTGGTGAAGTTCTTCTTCCTACTCACATTTGCCGCAGCGATCCCGGCGATTGTCTCGGGAGGTATCGCTGAGCGAGCGCGATTCTATCCCATTTTGATTGCTACGTTTTTTACGGTCGGATTGGTTTATCCATTGTTTGAAGGCATCATCTGGAACGGTAACTTTGGCCTACAGACATGGTTCGAATCAACGTTTGGCGCTGGATTTCACGATTTCGCCGGCTCAGTGGTAGTGCACGGAGTCGGAGGCTGGATTGCCCTCGTTGCGGTCAGTTTCCTCGGTATGCGTAAAGGACGCATTCGGGCAGGTAAACACACCAACTTCGCCCCGTCGAATATTCCGTTTCTGGCACTTGGTGCCTGGATTCTATGTGTGGGTTGGTTTGGTTTTAACGTTATGTCCGCACAAACACTGAATGGGATCAGTGGCTTGGTGGCAATGAACTCCTTGATGGCTATGGTGGGCGGCATCATCGCTTCATTGATCGCTGGCAAGAACGACCCGGGCTTTATTCATAATGGTCCTTTGGCTGGACTGGTCGCGGTCTGTGCTGGATCGGACCTGATGCATCCGCTCGGCGCATTGCTCACCGGATCCATAGCAGGCGCGCTGTTTGTTTACCTGTTCACTTATTTGCAAAAAACAAAAATCGATGACGTACTCGGTGTGTGGCCTCTGCACGGTGTTTGCGGAGCGTGGGGAGGAATTGCGGCTGGAGTCTTCGGTCAGCAAGCTTTAGGCGGTCTCGGAGGCGTAAGTCTCACGGTACAAGTGCTGGGTACAGTGGCAGGCATTGTGATCGCTGTATCAGGCGCTTATTTGGTGTACGGATTACTCAACAAGTTGTGCGGACTGAGGCTTTCAGAAGAGGACGAATTTAATGGCGCCGATCTGGCAATCCATAAAATCTCCTCAGTCAACGAAGACTAACATTAATTAGGAGCGGCGCTCGCTGATCCTTACATTTCCACCATCTGGGATGGTGTTTAAAACATGCCGTGCGTTAGACCATGGTCTAATCCGTATCACTTCTGATGTTATTCGAACAGTGTTAGTCTAGATGTATTATTACGGTTGAAGGAAGTAGCATGAAATTCCCATATCGAAACATTGTCGTGTTGACTGGCGCCGGCATTTCAGCAGAGTCGGGGATACAAACTTTCCGCGCTCAGGATGGTCTGTGGGAAAACCACCGAATCGAAGACGTCGCGACACCCGAGGGGTTTGAACGGAACCCCGACTTGGTTCAGGATTTTTATAATCAGCGCCGACGTAACTTACAAAGTGACACCATCCACCCAAACGCGGCGCATATTGCTCTGGGTAAACTGGAAAAAGAGTTACAGGGTAAAGTCACCGTCATCACCCAGAACATCGACAATCTACACGAGCGAGGCGGCAGCACACACGTGATTCACATGCATGGTGAATTACTTAAAGCCCGTTGCAGTGAATCTAATCAAGTGGTCGAGCACAACGATGACATTCATACCGGAGATTTATGCCATTGTTGTCAGATGCCAGCACAGATGAGGCCTCATGTTGTTTGGTTTGGTGAAATGCCGCTTAGAATGGGGGAGATATACTCATCGTTGGAAGAAGCGGATTTGTTTATTTCTATAGGCACGTCCGGCGTAGTGTATCCCGCGGCTGGATTTGTTCATGACGCGCGAATGCATGGCGCCCACACGATAGAAATCAACCTTGAGCCGAGTGCTGTAGAAAGTGAGTTCGAAGAAAAGCGTTATGGCAAGGCCAGCATCGAAGTTCCTAAACTGGTTGAGGAAATCCTGTCACTGCAAGACCCAATACAACAACATGCCTAAACCGATGTCATACGGCGAGCATGCTTCATTTGATACATGGCCTCATCAGCGCGTTTGATCGCCTGATGCAGGTTATGTTTTTCTCCGGCTGCAATGCCATAGCTGAACGCCAGATGCCCGCACCTGAGCGTTTGTTCAATCTGGCCGACGAATGCCTGCCCACGGCCGCGAGCCACCACCACAATAAATTCATCACCCCCCAAACGAAAAGCTTGTTCATCAGAGCCTAGGTTTTCTTTAAGTGTTTGTGAGAAATGAATCAAAGCCCGATCACCTTCAGCATGCCCGGAGGTGTCGTTAATGAGCTTGAGGCTGTCTAAGTCCATATAAACCAGATCATATTGGCGAAGTGGTATCGACGTCAGTAACTTGCGATTTTTCAGCCCGGTAAGCTCATCTGACGT
>NZ_WXWO01000079.1:0-8450 GCF_009904845.1 Vibrio sp. V38_P2S17PM301
GCTTCAGAAGCTTACGATCCTGAAATAATTGATAATCTAAGAAAAATATTCGTTAATGAACGAAAAGAGTATAGAGTTCGAGATGGTATCAGATATACTTCAATGCTAATCAGACAGCAATTTATAGTCTCACTTATTAGAGCCATTCCAGAAAGCTTGAGAGTTATAGCTACCATTATTGAGGAATTGAAGACTACCAGTAACTCTTTAGCTATACTAGAAGCCCTTTCAAAAGAAACTACTATTTATCTTGATGAGCACTGTTTATCTGAAATAATCAGCATAATTATACTTCAAATAGAGGGATGGCTAGAAGCGTTTAATTACGAGTCAGAACAAACCATGCGAGGTGCAAGACATTCATTTACAGTCGATATAAATGAAAATAATCTGTGGCACCATACAAAGTTATCACATATATTTGAAATGATAATTGAGATAGACGCATCATGGCATGGCATTAGTTCTGGGCAAAAAGCTTATTTAAACATGTTTAGTTCTATATGGAATTGCATAGAAGAAAACAATAGAAATTCGCTTAACAAGCAAACTTTAATATGCATTGATGAAGGAGATTTATACCTTCATCCTCAATGGCAAATAGAGTTTGTAGAAAGGTTAACAAACTGTCTACCCGTAATTTCTAATGGGAACGTCCAAGTTCTATTTACAACACACTCACCTTTACTCGTTTCTGACATGCCGAATCAGTGTGTGTGCGTATTAAATGATAATGAATACAACAGAAAGCCTGATTTAAAAACCTTTGGAGCAAATATTTACGATATTTATAGAGAAGCATTTGGTATGGGAACTAACCGAACTGGAAACATCTCAAACAGATATATCCAGAGAACTTTTGATATTTTAGACAAGAAATCATTAAACAAAGCTGATTTTGAATTTTTAACACAAGCAAAACACTTAATCGATAATAAGTTAATTCTTCAACATATAAACATAAAGCTAAAAGAAAATGATTAATCTATACACTCACCTAGAAACAAAATTTGATGACGTTGATAGTACTCTTCAAGTTTCCACAGATAAAGTTTGGAACGCTCTCAATCCTAAAAATAAAAATGGTAAATATTCTGCTTATTCAATAGTTGAAAAAACTAAAAAATTTAGAGATGAAGTGTATAGTATAAATCATATGTCAAAGTACAAACAATCATATTTTAGACATGAGAAACTATTAGATTATCTGTGCAAAGACGGTGTCCTTAAAAGAATTGTAACGAGCAAGCCAGATGACTTCGAAAATATATCAAATTCAATCTACAATTATCTTAATAAAGATGATTTGTATATAAAAAAAGGAAATTCCTACTTCAAAACGAGCTTTGGTGAACTTCTATATAAAAGAGTATTCAATTACGATAACTATCGTAGGAATATTATAGTTGGAGAAGTATATAAAGAACTAGGCTTTGATAAGGTAACCTGTCCTTACTGTAACTCTGAGCCAGTTACAATAATTGATTCAAAACAAGGTAGTTCTAAAAAAAACTCTAAATTAACTTTATTTGAATTAGATCATTTTTATCCTAAATCTAAATACCCTTACTTAGCGCTGTCTTTCTACAATCATATTCCATCATGCTCAAACTGTAATGGAAAGCTAAAACGCTCTAGAGACTTCACCATTGGAACTCATATTCATCCATACAATAGATGTTTTGATGAAGCTTACACTTTCTATCCGAACACTGACATTAGTCGTGGTAATAAGCTAAAATCCTTATCATTGTGGAATAAATCTGGTCAAATGGATTACCTAGCTAAGGACTTGTTACTAGAGAAACGCTACTTAAAACTATTTCATTTGTGTAATGCAAACGAACTAATAGAATTAATGCAAGACAACTATGACCTCTTTGAATCGGGAGAAGATGATAGGTTGAGAAAATTATTTTTTAGATCTATAGAGTCTCATATAAAAGTTAATAAAGGTGAAATCCTTACATCGAATTTCAGCAAGTTAAAGCGAGATCTTGTTAAGTTTTTCGATCAACAGAAAGCCATTATTAAAGATTAGATTCCATTTCAATGTAAATGTTTAGCTAGATAAAGAGGCTTTATCGATTGTTGTATTCTAAGGTATAAGATCGGTTAGACCATCTCGAAGTGAACATAGGAGCTTTGGGACAGGTTTTGTTTGTTTACCATTAGTTCCCCTGACTTTTATAAATCAAGTGGAAATAACTAGAGCAAGTCTCTAGGTGATTTACTTATATAACGAACGATAGTGGCACCTTAAACGAGAGTACATTTGCGCTAACTACAGCAATCGCTGTGTTTTTTCGCGAACAACTTCCCAGTATTTACTCATTCAATTTGAAGGTGTTGCACAGTTAATCAACCCAAAGTCGATCATATATTCTTGGATGACTATGTAATGAATGGCAAGGACAATACATCTATCGCTATCGAGATTCTTTTCACAAACGATAAAGAAGCCTATTTAGAAAGGTGACTTACCCTCGTTGATATTATGCTTAAGATGATACACTGGCTATTGCTCTGACGTAAAAACTGCGTTAAATAGACCAGAGCAGTTATTTGAATTGCTTTTAGACAATTGGAATGATTGTGTTTAACGTTTTGAAGTAACTCTCCCTTAAATCTATAAAAGTGAACTATGGGACCTTTGGAAAATTACTACTATGTGCGGATTGAGTCAACAAGCAGGTAGTCCTACGGTTTAACTATCTTGCTGATATGATTCGTCACTACCGTAGATAACCTATCTCCACCCACCGACCAATGGCATGAACGAAATAATCGCATTGATTTCTCACGAGTCTTATGCCGAATAAACCAGAAGCGTAACCTTGGTTAAACTCTGAAGTCGGCGCCAACCTTATTCGGTCAATACAAAGTTCTCAAAACCAAGGATGAGACCATTGTTGTGCTCGACAATCATTTATGCCGAGCACTAGGTGTTATATTTAGTCAGTAAAAACAGTTAATTGCCAGTTCCCATATTCGTCCCACTCTCTCCGCCACTATTGAAAAAGCCCGCTGAATCTTCAGCGGGCTTTTTGCTATATCCTTAAACGGAAAGTGTTTAGACAAAGAAAAACCCGCGTTAAAGCGGGCTTTTTCAACACCATAGCTATTATTGGTACACACCCAGAAGTTGCTGGTACTTAACATCGATCAGAAGATAAGACGCCGCGTACATGGCAGCAAAAACTAGGGCGGTCACACCGAGTATCATTTTCGGTGAGATGACGCGCTTGAGCGGCTTCTTAAGGTATTTCGCCTTAAGATTGACCAACGAAACTTTCTCTTGTTCCGCAAGACGGTCATCCCGAATCAGACGATAAATTGTATTGCCAATTTCCGCCAGTTGCTCGTTACCACGCTCTTCACGGCCAAATTTACCTTTAAAACCAAGCTGTAGCAGCAAGTACAGAAACTCAATTACATAGCGATACTTTCTTGGTTCTGCTTTCAGGCGCTCAAGGATAACGAAAAACTTATCACCGCCCGATGTCTCATTGTGAAACTCGGCCAACAAGCTGTTCTGACTCCAACGGCTGTTGGTGCCCCACTCCTGCGCCAGTACCGCTTCGTCGACCGCAGCACATAAACAGTAACGCACCACCAGAATGGTCGCCCGGTCGATTTCCATCTCATTGAGCTTGCGTTCACCTTTGCGAATTTCTCGTGCTACCTGCTCGCGAAATGGCATTGGATCGTCCAGCCATGGAATCGAGTCCATACAGGATAAACTCGCAATCAGCCACGAAAACTGATCCACCAAGGGGTTAACCCCCATGGTGGAAATATCCAGATCATCCACCGCAATATTACGCGACAGATCCGGCGCCGGCATAACCTCCATAGGCTTGCCGGGCTCAGGCTGAAAGAGAACAACGGTTACATCATCATCTGCGTAACTCATAATCTCACAGCCCACAGTTGTAGTGACAGGTTAGCGAACTCACCCGCTACGTGAACAGCGATCGCAGCGGCATTATTCAGCGCCATCCACTCTTCGCTGTTGCGATCCAGTTCGAAATAGGTGTAACCGGCGTGGTATGGCAAGGCGCGTGGCACAACTGGCATCGGCTTGATGCTAATGCCTGGCAACTGCAAGTTGATCAACTGACGGATGTTGTCGATAGAGCCGATCTTCACCTGACTTACAAATTGTGTATGCAGGATATCCAGAGGGACATCGGCTTTCACCGCAAGGATGAACGTTGAAGAATCAACAATTCGCTGATCCGGAATCGGTGCAGTGCGAATACCGTAATTCTGCTCTTTCAGCGTCAACGGAATTGCGCGCTGCTCAGACATAACGCTCAAGGTCATCTTCGAACTTTCCAGTGTACGGCTCATGCATGCCGTTAGGTCAGCGTGATTGTATTCTACATACTCTTGCGGGCGACGTGCAGAAGAACATAAGGTCGACAATTCGCCTTCTGCCTGCAGCAGGATTCGATACAAGGATTCCGGATGCACCCCTTCCGTCGCGGCAAAATGCCAGAACAGTGGTTCATAACGATTCAATGCCTGAAGCAACATAAAATCAGAAACCGATGAAACCCCCTGCTGATCCACCACGCCCAGGCGCTGAACAATGGATTCTGCGCGATGACGCAGCATCGAGGCAAATTCGGTCACGAATTTATTCAATACCGTCGACGCTTTGATATCCAGACAGGTCGGGATAAAACTCTCATCCAGAACAATACTGCCGTCTGGTTTTACTTCAGAAATCTTGAGGATCGGAATTGAGGTAAAAGCACTCTTATCTTCATGATCGTACATCAAACAAAAATTCAGCTTCCCGACCATGATATTAGCCATGTCTTCACTGTTGTAACATGAATCCACAGCTTCTTGTGGGTGCATGGAATAACGAGCACCATCACGTTGCGTACCGAATAATTCTGAGCGCTCTGAAGGCAAAGGGCAGCACAAATACACGACTTTGTCAGTGACTGACGGATCCACTTCTTTTACTTCTGGTAGATCGGCCAGCAGCGGCAGTTCAAATGGGGTACGATCCTGCAAAACCCCCTCTGCACGGGTAATACCGATTTTTCCAAGCGCCAGCAGTTCCGTGTTGATCTCTAGACGCTTAATTCCCCAATGCAGTGGCGCACTGTATGTGCTAAGCATACCACTCGCTTTTCCCTGAGCCCGGTCGAGCTGCTGGAAATGCTGTGGCTTCATGAACATACCATCTTGCCATACAACTGGATTATATAAAGACATGTTCGATTTCCTTAAAAATAAGTCTGCTCGATACCTTTCGTGGTATCAGAGATCATTTCGCTACCTTCCAGTTTCAGTCTCAGGAAGTATTCTGTTTTCTCTTCGATAGCTTCCACTTTGCGCCATGAAGAGCCATTAATGTCACGAAACGCGACCGAGAAACCCAGCGCTCGAGTGGTAGGGTCCAGCTCTATCAGCTCATGGATTTTTTCGCCTGGCTTTATCTGATACTCATAACGTTTGATGTATTCATCACCCAGTGCCGCCTTGTCGTTTTCAAACAACGCAAAGAAATCCAAACTCCGAAACAATACCGGCGAAGTCAGTTCATGTACTCGCATAATGACCGGCGATGGCTGGCCGCCATCTCGAACGTTCAACATGTCCGACGCTTCGATCACCAGTTCAATCGAGGAGGTTTCCGGGGTAATACCAGAAGATTCTTTAAACTGCTCCCACATCGCGCAGCCCGATAACAAAAACAGTGTCAGGGCGACCGTCAACTTACGCATGTTTCACCTTTAAATTCTTATGGTACTGTTCTTTGATTTTCTTCTGAGCAAAAGCGCCACTGGTGTCCGACATTCCCTGACGTTTGTTGTGGTAGAAGTTTTCATACTTACTCCACAGCTTACCCCGGGTCACAAACTTAGACTCTGCGGCGATTTTCTTGGCAAACTGCTCGGGATCACAATCAGACACTTCTGCATAAATCGCATCACTCACCGCTTGGTTGTAATGCGAGCGGTGCTCGTCAAGTTCATCCAGCATTTGTTCGATCAACTCATTCGGAGACAGCAGGTTCTGTTGATTAAGGGTCAACATCAATTCCGTCAGATTCGTGGCCAGAGTTTCCTGCTCCCCTTGCTGTTTAAGATCTTCGACTTCACTCAGATCTTTCTGCAGTTTATCGATGCATAAGCGCAGACACGCCCCCATCTGCTGAAAGAGCTTGGGATCTGCCGACTGCAAGCTGGAATCAGAAATACCCAACCCCTGGAAAAACGCAGCATGCACCGCGTCATGAGTAGCTTGAGCTGGTTCTTGCTGCTCATGCTGCACCATTGCCATGGTTTGCGGCTTCGGTTCTTCTTGCTTAGGTTCGGTATTGGATTGAGCAGGAATTGGCTGAGTCACTTCTTCCCAGTACGCAGACCTGGACTTAGGTTCCGCCGGTTTTGGTGCTGGCGCCTCAGTTGAAGGCGCCGTATACGGCGCATCCTCAGGCTGGGTAGCCTGCATCACCATATCTGACTGAGGACGAGGTGCTGCCGGCTGTGGCTCTGGCTGTGGTGCCGGATTCACTTTTACTGGTGCGGCTTGAGGAGCGGGCTGAGGTTGCGATGTTGCTTCGCCAGCCATCCAATCTTCAGGGATCAGGTTAGGGGCTTCAAACTCTGAATAAATACTGAAACTATCATCAGGGATCTGACGTTTGTATTCATTCGACTTTGGCACCTCTGTCTGGGTGTTCTCGTCGCGAATCAAATGGTCATCTTCGATTTGCATGGCAAAATCAAGATGAGCGACCGGATCATGAGTGTCGACTTGCTCGCTCTTGGTCTCCATAAACAGCTCTTCGATGCTTTCGACTTGCTGCTCTTCATGCACGATATGTTCGCCCAGACCGACTAAGGGGTCGGTGGAATCGCGATCGGGTACAATGTCCGCAGCGATGTCAAGGTTACTAGTCAACTGTTCAAACGCCACTGAGATTTCGTAACGTCCCAAGGCGATTGAATCGCCTTCTTGAATCGAAATTGGCTGATTTTTCAGAATACGATTACCGTTGACTAAGGTCCCATTGGTACTGACATCACTGATGTAGTAAGTATCGCCATACACGCTGATCAAGCAGTGTGTACCAGAAATGAAGCGGTTGTGATCCGTCAGCGTGACAGTGCTCCCGGCATTCCGCCCTATTGAACCACCACTTTCTGGCATCTCAATATGTTTAGAGCCGGTGTACTCTTCCGGGCACTTGGCAATATAAAGAACGAGTTGACTAGTTCGCATACCGATTTCCTTAGAACAGCAACGCGACTGAGAACTCTACGCCACCCAGACCATCGTTATACACAGGTAAAATGTATGATGCCTGAGGCACGATTTGCAGATGCGCATCTGGGTTGCCGCCCAGTTTGATAACAGTGCCAAGTGTCGCAACGGCGCCGACTTCAAACTGATCGATATCGTCAAGTTGCTCGCCGTAACGGTAGCCTTCACCGTCAACGACCCAACGATTAGAGTACTGAGAGTATGCCAGAGACAGGCCAGCACCCACATACGGAGTAAACCAGCCCCAGTCTGCCAGTGCGTATTGAGGTACCACACGCAGCTCGTAACTGGTGACTTCCTGATAAATCCCGTTTGATGGTGCATCCACAGATTCATCCAGGTAGTTCAAACCTAACCACCAACGCCAGCGATTATTGCTCTCATCGATTGGTCGGGTATGCAGCAAACCGTAGCGAAGCGCATCAGCTTCACCACTGGTGCCTTCGTCGTAGTCGATACCTTCGATACTAAGCATACTCACGCTACCACCGTAACGCTCGCCTTTTGCCACTGCGCTGCTAGAAACGGCACACATCAAGAGTGCCAGAGCGATATTGATTGGCTTCGCCATTATAATTTTCCTCGGCCGAAAATAAGGTTTCCTTTTTTATTGACACGCGAAGATACCAAGCTATCGCCCTTTTTCAATATCCCCTTCCGAGAGCGCTAATAAATAGCTCATTATGACAACGAGATTAGTGAAAACATCTATACTTTTAGTAAATTCAACACCCGTCAAAACGTTGTCACTCTATTGATTAATATGTAAACAAATTAGATTTGTGAATATTATTTGTGGTGTTTTTTTAACCGCCAATAAATAGATAACATTAGCAACATTGATACCTCAATTCAGATTCATCCAGCATTTACTATCAACATTATCAACAGCTAGCAAGCATCACTACTCATTGCTAGTGAGGCTTATATCAAAAGGAAAGTGTCAGAAATTACTTATGCGACTCTGCCCAACATCTGCATTAGGCTTAGTGATGCAGTTCACATTTAGTTAAATTAAATACATTTTTATAAAGTTTTAAATTTCATTTGGTCAATTTAAGAATAAAATTGCTCGAAATTTTTTTGCTTTGCCACAGTACAACAAAAATAAAATTAGGTAAGGCTAATGTATTTATATTAATAAAAGCTAATAA
>NZ_WXWO01000040.1:0-7914 GCF_009904845.1 Vibrio sp. V38_P2S17PM301
TTTTAATATTAGTAATCATGAACTTGTCATATCACGGTTCAAAACTTGACCACAACTTTACAATAGCCCTTTACAATTTTTGATATCTTCTTCCACTAAAAACGCTTCACCAGCCATGACAATAGACCAACCAGTTGCTTAACAACTCATGGGATATCGCTAGAGTTACTTTTCGTACTTTATACAACCCACTTCCACGTATCCACAAATGTTGCGTTTTTATTACCCTCTTTTTTCCTGCTCCACTCCAAACTGTAAACCAAGTGTTCACCTGTAACGTACCACCTCAATTTTCGACCGCTATATCATTTCCCCACAACTAACTGATTCTCTTTCTGATTCTGGACAGTTCCTTCTGACACCGTGTGTTAACAGTGAACACTTTGTTCAATCTCGTGCTTTAAAACGTACTTCATATTTTAAAAAGTCAATAAAATTCAATGTGATACATTTTGGTTCACTTTTTGCCTACTAAGTTGTCAGCCAGGCAGAGGCCTCTGAGCTGACCATTGATGTCACAAAGCATTGGAGGAGCTGTCTAGACGCAAGGGCGTGGTACTGAACTTATCGATTTTTTCCTGAGAGGTTTAAGGAAATCCGGTATGACCGCATTTACAGAGCCCTTTTATCTACTTCTTTTATGAAACAGGAAGGTAAACGATGGAACGATTAATACATAGTCGGCTTTGCAGGGTGTTCAGTGTCATCCTGGTTAGTACGGCTGCCCTGTATGCTCAAACGGCATTCGCTCAAGATCCAGGAATCCAGGACATATGTATGGAAGATCGAGCGGTGCAAGAGGGTCAAGTAAACCACTTAAATTGTACTGCGAATGACATTAACATCGCCAGCGCTTCAAATATTGTCATCACGCATATTGATGGCAACCCAGTAGCCCCAGGTACAGACACTTGTGTATCCGGTAAAGACGTCACTTTTGAAGCAGATTTTGATGTCGTATCGACCGCTAGTGCACGCTATGACATAGGTTTATACTTTAATCGAGAAGGCGGTGAAGATGCTCGTAGCGGTTCATGTAATATCTATACACTGAACGACACTTACAGTACAAATGCTAGCGAACTAGATGGTGACAGTTGCTGGGATGCAGAGCAAGGAGCACAAATTGTCCACAGCTCTACCATCACAACAACATGTATCGATAGTGACGGCGATGGGCAACTCAACTTGCCCAACTGTGTAAGTTGGCGCCAACCTGGCGCAAATGAGCTATGTGAAGACGCAACAGGAGCCTTTCCAGGTGCACCTTCGAAATGTAACTGTAACGATGAATTCAATGTTCCTATCTTTATTCAGCCCGATCCACCCATTGTTACAAAGTCAATCACACAAGGAACAACAGATACAGGCACTGAGCCTGGTCAAACTTTTAGTTACACCGTTGAGATTAAGCCAGACCCAAGTACTGGTAATAGCGTTTTCGTAACCAAACTTGAAGATGTACTATCATCCAGCACAGACCCTAGTGCCGGTGCTATTCAGACTTTTCTGCTCAATGATGGAACATCTAATGACGTAGGCGTGACCAAAGGCTACTACACCCTGATGTCGAGTGGTTTGGCTAGCGCTTGTGAGAACTTATCTCTTCCATATGAAATCCCACCAGAATCGATCGGACTGAAATGTACGTTCAAAGTTCACATTAGTGACAGCGATCTGCCAAACATTCCTGATCCTGAAAAGTTCGAGAACTTTATACGTGCCACGATTTTGGATGAAAATGATGACCCTGTGGGTGATAACTTCTGTTTCTCTCCAAGTACTGCGGGAACGCCAAATCCAAACTGTAGTAACGAAATAGTCGTAAGTTTGACAAACCAACCACCAGCAGTGACCGTGGAAAAAACAGCCGATAAATCTGAAGTACTCGAACCAGGCGAAACCGTCGTATTTACGTTTGATATTACCAACGATTCAGGTGCTCATGACTCGCCGATTGCTCTTGAAAGCCTAATTGACACTATATACGGCGATCTGAGCTCAATCGGTGCAGATAGCGACTGTCTGGATGCTCCGGTCACTATAGCTAAAGATGCAACGTACACTTGTACATTGACGGCTTGGGTTTCTGGAGACGCTGGTGACAGTTTTACTAATGTAGTTACAGCGATGGTTCGCGATGACGAAAATGACACTGCGACAGACACAGATGATCATACAGTTGCAGTTCTTGATGTTCCATCTGCCATTACACTAGTTAAAACTGCTAATCCTACTTCGGTAAATGAAACTGGTGACAACCCAGATCTGTATCGAGATGTCGATTACACATTTTTATTTACTGTTAAGAGTCAAATCGAGATAGAACCAGGTGTGTTCGTAGCTGCTTCAGATACCGTGACATTCTCCAGTTTGATTGATGACCCATTTGGTGATTTAACTGGCGACTGTATGGTTACTTCGAAAAACGGTAATCCAATTGCACCGGTTGCATTAAATGGATTTGAACTGGATCCGGGAGAATTCGCGAGCTGCACAATGACGTTACAAGTTCAAGGTAATGCTGGAGACAACCACCTCAACGTTGCAACGATCAGCGGTACAGACGAAGATGAGCAACCCGTATCTGCTATGGACAGTGAAACAGTGACATTTGATCCTCTGGCTCCTGATACAGATATGGCCTTTGCAACCAGCCTGTTGGTCGTAATTGAACTCACCAATGCCTCTGAGGTAGATGATGTCACCCTCACAGCTCTGACTGTTAAGGGAGAAAACGTCTTTGCTTTTGATGGTATGAACGACGAGTTTAATCTTCTCAATACCGGCGGTACATACAACGGTGTGACTTATTCCGCATGTAACTATGGAGCGGAAATGCAATACAGCGGTTCGGGTCTCGGTTTAAATGTTTACTCATGTGCATTCACTCTCGAACTGAAGCCAGGGCTTGAAAATACAGATGACATTGAATTCTTGTCACAAGGTGCCCTCAACGGCGTTGTTGCGACAGTCACCGACGACGAAGGAGATACGTTAACTAACTTTGTATCTGTAGAAGTAAACACCTTAGAATAGTAGTTATTTGATTTTATTAAAGGTCTAAAAGGGATAATAGCCAAGCCTATTGTCCCTTTTCATTTTCATCTTAAACATAAGACGGCAGGCAAGAATGAATTATCTATAATTTGTGTATTGTCGGTTAAGAAAAACATCCATTGGTGCTATTGCTGGCTTTCACAAATTTGTGCGTCAACGCAACGCATTGGTTGGTCTCGCGCAGCATCAATCACTAAGTACAAACAACGTCTTCATTGGCCTAAAGACAATTTTTACAGCGAGGGATAGACAATGTTTAGGTCTGTAAGTCAACTGTGCTTTTCACTGGTCATCATTTCATTTATCGTTGCCTGCCAACCTAAGGATGACAGTAAACTGGAGTCCGAGATCGCCTCACTCAGAGATGAAGTCAAGCAGCTACAACAAGATGTCGCCGATATCAACACTCAGGTCGACGAGATAAAAACCGCGGCTGCGGAAGCGAAGACACCTAAGTCGAGAATACTGCCTAACCAGCCAGACTTTGACGGTAACGGTCAGATCCCTTCCATGGGAGAAACTAGTGCTAAAATTGCCATCATCGAGTTCTCCGATTTCCAGTGTCCATATTGTAAACGTTATGTAGACCAAACGTTCGCCAAAATTAAAGACAACTACATTGACTCGGGAAAATTACGCTACCTCGCCAGGGATTTCCCTTTGAAATTCCATCCTCAGGCGAAAAGCGCTGCCGTGGCCGCAGTCTGTAGCTTTCAACAAAACGCGTACTGGCCGATGCGGGATTCATTGTTTGCGAACGTCCGCCAGTTGGGTGACGAGTTGTATCAGAAAGCGGCTGGTGAGCTGTCTCTGGACATGACTAAGTTCACTGCGTGCCTCAGCGATCCCAAAGTGATAGAAAAGATCAATGAAGATATTACTTTAGCGACGTCTTTAGGTGTTCGAGGCACCCCGAGTTTTCTTATCGGCCGGATTGAAAACAATGAAATGGTTGAGCCCAAACTGGTTGTTGGCGCACAGGACTACCGGGTTTTCTCTGCTTTGTTCGAACAACTGTTAGCAGAAGAAGCCAAACCTTAGAGTTCATCTCACAAAATCTATGTAAAAAAAGAGGCAATGGACGTACACCATTGCCTCTTAGCTTGTGCTATTTATCACCTGCTGGCATCGTCTACCTTTTGCCTATGCCCTTGTTACCGCCGCCGCTCTCAGAACCACTCAGACTGACCGAGACGGTCGCTGTCGCGGTTTTATCCCCATCACTGATGGTGTAGGTGAACGTATCACTGCTCTTAAAGCTTTTAGCTGGCGTGTAACGCAGTTGTCCATCCGCGGTAATTTGAACCGATCCTTTCGCTCCCTGAGTCACGCTGACAATGGTCAAGGTGTCCCCTTCAGGATCACTGTCGTTGGCCAGGACATTAATCAACGTCGCGTTCTTAGAAGAAAGCGTAATCGCATCGTTCACGGCGACTGGCGATGTATTAACAGCGTTGGCAATAACGTAACTGGCCGATCCACTACTGACTAAATTAGTTTGTTCGGTATTTTGCGCTTTGATCAGAACGTTATACGTCCCCTCTGACGCTGTCGCCGCCGACGTTACGTTAAGCCTTACCGTTGCACTCTGACCTGGATTCAGGGTCACGTTGCTGCTTGTCGCACTCCAGCCTGCAGGCAACTCAGCGAACACATTAAAGGTTGTTGCGGTGCAGTCTGAGTTATCCTGATTGGTCACCGTCACGTTATAAGCCACGGAGGTACCCGCTTCGACCTCGCCAGAGGTCGACGAGATACTCATTCGAGGAGCCACTGATTCACAAACCGGTGAGGTAGCCGCCACAGAATAACGCTCTTCAGCACTACTACGATAACTGATGTCTGCGGTATTGAATGCGTTCACATCTACGGGATAAACCCCTGCTGACGCATCAATAGCGGATGTAACATTCAGTTTCACAGACGCCGTCCCACCCGGTGCCAGCATCACTGTGTTGCTATCTGCACTCCAACCGTCAGGAACGCTGGCGAACACATCGACAACGGCTGCATCACACAACTCACTATCCTGGCTGGTCAGTGTCGCGATATAACTGACTGTAGTTCCCGGCGCCACGTCACCACTTTGACTTGCTGTAAGCGCCAACGTCGGACTTGCCAATACACACGTCGCAACCGGTGCTTCGACTGTATAGTTTGCGGTCACCTGACCTCGATAGTTGCTATCAGCACTGTTTATTGCCTCGATTGCGAGGCTATATGAACCTGCCGCCGCGGTGTCACTCGACGTGATACTTAACGTTACGGTATCACTGCTTCCCGGCGCAATACTCAGCGTCGCGTCATTTGCAACCCAACCAGCAGGAACATTTGCCGACACATTGAAATCAGACGCTGGACAGCCATTACCATCATTGTTTTTCACCATCAGATTGTAACTGACAGTGCTTCCTGCAATACCACCAGAGGCCGAGCTCGAAGACACGGTCACTGTCGGATTGCTCTGTGTGCAAGTCTGTTCGGAAAAACTGACATGTACACTGGCACCGGTACTGTTTGCCCACTCAGTCGTAATCGTGACACCCGCTTCAGAATCGGTATAGCTGCTGCCTGCCAAAAGCGAAGAATCATCTAAATCACGCAATCCGCTATCAGGTATCATATCCAATAATAAGTTACTCTGGATATTGCCTTCGGTAGCCAAGTGAAAAGTGACGCCATCGGTAATTCCGCTTTTCCCTTCAATAAAACTATCAAAGCCTATCGGCTGCCGATACTCAATATAGTACCAAGTTGGTTGACCCGTAATTTCATCAGTACCGCGACGAATTTTCAAACCTTTAGCTGCACTACCATGATTCGACTCATACGGTTCCAGTTGATATGTTCCTTCAGTTTCAACTGTGACAATGTCTCCTGTATTGGAACTTAACCAGCCTAGTTGCTCTTTACTAAAAACGTTAAAGTGTCCAGTAATACCGGACATACCCATAATATCTAACGCGTCTCCGTATTCAGCGGAAGCACAGCGGTCACCAATAATATCAGCACCACAATCTAGGTCTTTAGCATGGTGTAAACCAAAATTATGTCCCAGCTCATGACCAACAGTTCGCAAGCTCAATGAACCGTTTATATATGCTTTAGACGGCTCACCACCGACGGTACCTTTCCCTGTCCAGCCACACGATGTATTTTCAGGAAAAATGTAAACCACTCGCGTATAGGCACTAGTGTCATATCCTTCATTTTCAGCTGCTTGTTGTGCGTTTGTGTGAATACTCCATGTATCACAAGTGGACGAAATAGGTAGCGTGTAGTACCCCAAAACATCGCCAGTAAGCCAGACCTGATTCCCAGAATTTTCTTTGTAAAAATCATTCACCGTGCCAAAAACCAGCTCTCGAGTTTCCTCAGTTGTCCACGGTTGTTGAGTATTATCCTGAAAATTCACCAGCATCACTAACGTGCGTTGCTCACCTAAAGTTTTTGTTGCTTCGGCGTTTGTAAAATCAGTTGTAGAAGTCGTTGTGGTCCCATCAGCTAGTATATTCAGGCTTTCTTGCTCGTTGTCCAGTACAAGAGATTCTGATCTGTTGTCACTGCTTTTAAACCGCCAACCTTTCGCTCGCACTTTCATTCCAGATTGCATCTCATGCGACTGTGAGTGGTTCGCTGAGTGGATTTCAATACGGCCGTGTTCTGTTTTCAGAATCTGGCGCATGCGACTTTTGCTGTGATCAGCGTAGTCTTCGTAAAAGACTTCCAGTTCACCGTCTAGCTCCTGCTGCTCTTCTAAGAAAGCCTGCGCTTCATCTGGCAGCTCTTCTCTCTCTTTCGCAGTCAGAAGCATACTCAAAGCACCTTTTGGATCCGACTTTACAAGTTCGGCCATCAGGGTCTGACGTTGCGCCGCCAAACTCAGTAATTGGTTCAGAGACTGAGCTTTATCGGATTGGCCAGCCGCACGATAATCAGCCAAAGCTTTAGCCAATGCCCGAGTTTGCTGCTTGGCGATATGACGTTTTTGATTTACTTTATGGGCCGCGCCGTTTTGACCAGCATGATGCTCATGGTTATGTTTCAACGTTGAACCACCTTGCGCAACCGGATCTGCGGACGCTGTACCAGTAGTCAACAGAGTAACTGCACCTACCAGTGCCAGAGCATGTCGCTTGCGAAAGCGAGAAGTGAAAATGTCGGATCGAAAAAAGAGATTAAACATACTTAAATTCTTAGGGTCTTTTAACTCATGAGCCCTAATTTGACACAGCAACAAAACGGCAGGCGCTAGAAGGCCACCGTATACATTGACCGGGTATGAATTAGAGCATTAGGATTGTTAAGGAGTTAATTATTCTAGTATTTGAAAAATTGAATCTTGTCGGCCAATAAATGACACGATGATTCAACCCATAAGAAACCTGATTCTAATTTAAACATTCAACTCATATAAACCTAGTTAATGATGCATATAATTTAATACCAGCATCAACTAAAATATACGAAGCCAGGGCATTGAAATAATACCCATACCTAGCCTTGTTTAAATTAAACAGCAGAATTTACCTATAACAAATATACTTTTACGTAAATAAGGATTATTTCATATGAAATGTTCCATGATTTCCAACTAAAACAGAGTGTGTGTTCTTAGCCATTTCTACCTAACTTAAAATAAAAACTGCTACGTAACTCTATTCTAGGAAACTTGTTTACCATTCAACCAGAATAATAACCAAATTCAACCAAAATCATAAGCACTGCGCAGATTGATATAACACCCTCTTATTGAAAATAATTTCATAATATATGAGTGTGCCGAATTATTGTGGGCAAAATACTAGCAAACGAAACGTTCAAAATTCAACCGAATTAATTAGAAAAAGAGAT
>NZ_WXWO01000090.1:0-7802 GCF_009904845.1 Vibrio sp. V38_P2S17PM301
GTGTATATGGTTAATGTGATTAATAAACCTATAGATTATCATATGAACTTTCATGTGGTCATAAATCAAGATCAGAAGTCAATATAAAAATCTAGGTTGGATTAAAAAATTACATTTATACAGAATTTTTCAAAAATACCAAATCCACCAATGGTGGTTATTGTTGATAACAAAAGAAAACGTTGTAGGCTAACTTGATACTTGTTTAGAATATTAAAGACGTTTTATAGGTCACAGTCAGGCCATTTTTTATCATCTTTGTAATAAGATGACAAAGGTTCGATGTGCACTTTTTCTAATACTTGTTCCGTTGGCGGCAATATGGGGTCTGGCGGAAAAGCACTTTCGTCTCTGTGGCTATATGCGCCATCTGATATGCATCCTGCCAGCAAAAGGGCGGGTAATATGGGGTCAAGCAGAAAAACGCCTTCGCCTCTATGGTTAAATACGCCATCTGATATGCACCCTACCAGCAAAAGAGCGGGTAAAAGCGAGGCAATGAACCAGTGCCGAAGTTGTCGGGAATGAGTGTTTTTCATATATACTTAATCTAATCATGGTTATTTTTATAGTGTTTATACACATAGTGTAGAAAAGTTCATCTTGTTTTTTTTGTCGTCAAGATTTGAAATATTTAAGATGTGGCGTGTAAAGGTTGTTTTGTTAACAGGTTGTTTTTTTTATAACGGCTCATGCCCATAAATGTTGAAGGTGTTAATAAACACTATAACAGCCTCTATCTAAGACAGCGTGTCCCGATACAAAGGCTAATCAATAGCAAATTCAGCTTGAGAAATTACAATGCTCAGCCGGATAAGCTCACCGATGTTAAAGCCGTGAGCTAGGTAATAAAGCTAGGCATACCTATTCTAAGTCAGTGACGATGCTAGGATAATACGATTCAAAGCCTGACTTTATTACCAACGCCGTTGATAACTACTACGAAAAATCTTTGATGATGTGTAGATTAAACCAATTTGCCTAATGATCGATGCAAAGGAAATAAGGGAGTTTTCCAGTGGCTGAAACGATCCAGGTATCGTCTCTCTCTTCTACCCGGTACATACGCACTGTGAATTGGGGTGAGCTGTTATCAAGAAAAAATGCCTGCAGGTATCCCTTTAGCATGTGAACGTCGGTGTTGCTCGTGACAAAAAGGGGTTGTTCCGTTTTGCTCAGAACCAGTACCTCTCCCTGAAACTGATAAGCTGCATATTTTCTAATATAAAAAGGGATTTCTTTTTCGTCTGGATCGATGACCTTTCCCTTAAGTGTGATAGTGCCCTTTCCGTTTTTCAGAGCCAGATTCATAGATACAATAAGACGTCCATCTCCCGCATATTCCCGAAAATCACCATCACAGTAAACTGGCGGCGTCACAGGACGCAATAAAATATACCCGCCCAGAGTAAAGCAAAGGAAGGCCACTCCGATAATGCTCATGATAACTATTTGAAATTTATTGATTTTCTTTATTGTCATCTTTTAGTCCCAGAAAGGAGTAAGAAATACAGTCCGGTGATTCGCTATTCTTTTTCAGTAATGGCTCCTTACAGGAGATTAAAGAAAAATACCCGGTGGGAATGGAATTTGTAATATACCACCATGAATAATTGTTACATTCTATAGCGTTGCGTTGAATAAATTCAATGTAGGCTGAATCCTTTATGTTTGAAGGGTTTCTGAAAACCTGACATTCAGAAACATTAGTTAACTTCTGATATGTACGTAATGACCAAGTATGAACAACAGGGTAACTGGTCCATAATGCGTAAGATAAAAATACAACTGAAACGCTGAATAATAATGTGACTATATATGCAATAAATCGTTTCTTTTGATGATGAGGTATATAGTGTGATGGTGGTTCTTTACTGATGGGTAAGTCAGTAGATAAATCTTCCTCTTTATTATCGCCCACTTCTTTATTTTTATTTCCTTCTGAATTTACGTTGTATTTTTCTTCCGTAATTAAAATTTCATTTGAAATAACCCATCCTCGACGAGTTTGTGTCTCAATTATATTTTTACTGCCGCCAACCTTTGTTAGTGCCTTACGTAATAAAGAGATGTTTTGATAAATACTCTGATCTGACACGATAACATTATTCTGATTCCAGGCCTGCTCATGAAACTGTGCCATCGTGACGACATTGCCATGGTGATTTATCAATATAAGTAAGCAGCGACTTGCGGGTTTAGGGAGCGTGATATGTGCTTCCGGTACCGCAACGGAGAAAAGACGGTTTGCTTTCGGATCAAACACAACCTGACCATTGATAATGATGTTTTTCGTCACTTTCTGCGTCATTTCCACTGATTGAAGTCTCATTTTTTCTCTGAATTGCACTTTAAGAATGTTATTAATTTGTTGTTTATATTTTGTTTTACTTTGATTTTCAACTAGTTAATGCCATGGGTTGAGGGGTAGGCATTACTGAACTGTTACATCCATCAATTCTGTCATATGAGAGTGATTCGAGACTAGGAATTTTTTGATTTATCTTCAAAATAGACCACATGAAGTCACATGATGCATAGGTCAAGCCGCTTTATTTCCACCTTTCTACGTCCTGTGTACGACTAAAAATATCGGAATGTTATGGAATGTTATGGAATGTTATGGAAGGTGTTAAATGTTGCTTTTTCTTGTGTAAGGCATATTTAATGAAATACTTATTATCAAATAACTCTATACAGTGATAATTGTTTTTATTTCTAGAGTATTAAACTTTAATTTCTGATTTGAATATTATCTATGATCTTTGTCTGTTTTTAAAAAACTAATGAAGATTTTTGTCGAGCTCTCGAAGTTGTCATCAATAAGTTATGGCGACCAAATAATACAAAAGCTGGAATTGAATCTGTTGCTGAATAATGGTCATCAAGTATCTACAAACCAAATATCTATCAACCACAAATATCTATAAACCAGGAGTTAAATTATGAAAAAATCCGTTCTGTCATTAAGTCTGGCATTGGCTATTCCGGGGATTCATTCTGCCATGGCAAACACTGGCACCATTACTTTTAACGGTGAGCTGACTTCAAACACATGTAATGTCTCAGTAAATGGCGGAAACGCCAGCGATACCGTTGTCCTGCCAACCGTTACTGAAGGGGTTCTGGATGCTGCAGGTAAAACCGCAGGTCAGACCCGATTTACATTGGGGTTGAGCGGCTGCACAGGCTCTCTGCTGACCGCGTCCGCCTATTTTGAGGCTGGCACAGGGGTCAACGGTGACGGACGTCTGGTGAACACCGGCTCAGCAAAGAATGTAGACCTGTTGCTTCGTGACAGCACTAACGGCGGGTCAGTGATTAAGGCGGGTAGTACCGAGCAGGTGAGCAGTGCTGGCTATGTAGCGCTGGCTTCCGGGGCCGCTATTTTGCCTTACACCGCAGAATACTACGCTACGGGTAAGGCTGTGGCAGGTAATGTGAAATCCTCGGTCACCTACAACATCCAGTACAAATAATATCCGTTGAATTTTCTCTTGTTTTTCGGGCGGGTTTTCCCGCCCTTTTTCACTAGGAGGCATGATGTCCGGACGACTGACTCGATATGTTATTCAGGCCAGTGCTCTTTTGCTTCTGGTCTGCACTCTGCCAGCCAGCGCAGCCATTGTCATCAACAACACTCGGGTGGTGTATCCGCAAAATGAGCGGGAGGTCACCGTTCGTATTGATAATCAGGGTAAGGGGCCGGTTCTGCTCCAAACCTGGATAGACGATGGTGATGCACAGGCGTTGCCGGAAAAAATGCAGGTCCCATTTGTGCTGACACCGCCTGTCAACCGCATTGATGCGGGGAAAAGCCAGTCGGTCCGTATCCGCTATACCGGACGTAGCCTGCCGTCAGATCGGGAGTCTCTGTTCTGGTTGAACGCTCTGGAAATTCCAGCCCGCCAGAAATCGGCGGATCCGCAGAACCTTCTCCAGATGGCTTTCCGCACCCGGATCAAACTCTTTTTCCGCCCAGCCGAACTACAAGGTGAGCCTGAGGCTGCGGCTCAAACTCTGCAATGGGAGAGTGGTGCCGGTCAGGTTACGGCAGTTAATGATACCCCGTGGCATGTATCCCTGCTCAGCGTCCACGTCCAGGCAGAGGGGAAGACACAGACTATCGAGGGCGATACGGTTGCGCCGTTTAGTCGCCAGGATTTTGCGGTAACCAGCCATGGACGTATTCAGGTTATGGGCTGGCAGTATATTAATGATTACGGCGCTATTCAGGACATGAAAGCAAGCCGCTGAGACTGAGTATGACACTATGACTGCGACACAAACACTTTTGGGCGGATTACGGCCCGCAGCACTGGTGGTGATAATGTTGTCCCTGTCCCTGCCTGCCAAGGCGGATGAGGCTGAGTTTGACCCGGTTTTTTTGCAGATGGTCAATCCGGAGTTGCTTGACCTTAGCCGCTTTCGTCATGGCGCGGCCATGATGCCTGGGATCTGGCGGAGTGATATCTGGCTGAATGACACGCAGGTCACCCGCGACAGCGTTATCGTGCGCGACCAGCCTGACGGAGGGAGTGCTCTCTGCCTTAAACCCAGTCTGATACGTTCGTTGCCGTTGACGGATGAGATTCTCCAGCGAGACATGCCACTGATGCCAGGCGCGGACTGTACTGACATCCGTGCCTGGCTGCCTGAAGCCGATGTGGAATACGACAGCAGCGCCCAGCGCCTTACTCTGACCGTGCCGCAGATTCTGGTTTCCCACACGGCACGCGGAACAACCGATCCTTCATTGTGGGACAGCGGTATTCCCGCGCTGTTGCTGGGCTACAATGGCGGTGCTTGGCACAGTGAATCTGGTGGCATTAGTAATAATTCTGCTTGGCTATCACTGAATGCCGGGTTGAATCTGGGTCCCTGGTATTTGCGTCATAACGGTAACTTTAACTGGCAGGAGCAGGGGAACCAGCAGCATTATACCACCCTCAACACCTGGCTGCAGCGTGACCTCCCAGCCTTGCGGGGACGCATTCTGGCCGGCCAGGCTAATACCCGTGGCGAGCTGTTTGATACGGTGCCGTTTTCCGGTGTTTCCCTGTTTAGTGATGAAAGGATGCTGCCTGAATCCCGCCGGGGTTATGCTCCGGAAATCCGCGGCATCGCGCGGACAAATGCCCGGGTCATTGTGCGTCAGGGGGAGCAGATAATCTATGAAACTACTGTTACGCCGGGCAGTTTCCTGATTGATGACCTTTACCCAACCGGGTACGGCGGCAGTTTGCAGGTGACGGTGCAGGAAGCTGACGGCAGCGAGCAGCGCTTTGAAGTGCCCTATGCGGCCGTCACGCAACTGCTACGTCCGGGAAGTTTCCGCTATGGGCTGACCGCCGGGACACTGCGAGACAGCGGTCTGAAAGATAAACCGTTCTTTACCGAACTGACCTGGCAGCAGGGGCTGACTAACAGCTTGACGGGGTACGGTGGCGCCCAGTTGGCACCGGACTATTACAGTTTTCAGCTAGGCGTGGGAGTTGGCACACCTATCGGAGCAGTGGCGGCCGACGTCACGCATACTGAACTCAACACCGGCAGCGATGCCGCGCGCCAGGGACAGAGCTGGCGCCTCAGCTACAGCAAATACCTGCCAGAAACTCAGAGTAATTTCTCTCTGGCGACGTATCGCTTCTCCACGCGCGACTACCTCGGGCTTACAGAAGCCATGGTATTACGTGACAGCAGCACTGGTTACGACGAAAGCTCACGCCCGCGCAACCGGGCCACGCTGACCTTCAGTCAGGGGCTGGGCGACGCTCTGGGTCAGCTGTATCTCAGTGGCTCAGTCCAGAACTACTGGGGACGTCAGGGACACGATCAGCAGTATCAGGCGGGCTGGAATGTGAACATCGGGCAGGTTTCGTGGGCAATGTCGGTGACCCGCAGCCGTAATAATAACGATCGCTTTGAAAACAACTGGCTGTTGAGCGCCAGCGTGCCGTTGGGGAGTAGCGGGTACCGCAGCAGCAACACGCCCACATTACGGGCTCAGTTGAACCGCGATGCGAATGGCCGGATTGGTGAATCCCTAAACCTCTCCGGGACGCTGGGTGAGCTGCAGCAGGCTGGCTACGGGGTGGATGTCAGCCATCATCCGGATAACGGTAACGCGATGACATTATCCGGCAGCTATCGCAGTCAGTGGACCAGTGCCACCGCAAGCTGGGGCAAAAGTAAAAATTACAGCAGCGCCTCTGTCGGGCTCAGTGGCACCGTTATTGCCCACAGCGATGGCGTCACCTTTTCCCCATATAGCGGTGACACTTTTGCACTGGTCAAAGCCGAGGGGGCGGAAGGTGCCAGCGTTTCAGGCTATCCGGGAATTCAGGTGGATGCCCGCGGCTACGCCATTGTGCCGAACCTTCAGCCCTACCAGATGAACGATATCAGTATTGATCCGAAGGGTGCCCGCGATGGTGTGGAGCTGGACAGCACACGCAGCCGCACAGCACCGCGTTCTGGCGCGGTGGTGAAGTTAGACTATGGAGTCAAAGTCGGGTTGCCTCTGCTGGCGACGTTACGGCAGGCCGACGGTCAACCCGTACCGTTTGGCGCTGAAGTCAGAGATGAGCAGGGCAGCACAGTGGGCTATATCGGACAGGCCGGACAACTGTATGCCCGGGTACAGACGCCGACAGGCCAACTCAAGGCAGAGTGGGGTAGCGGTAGCGCGGGGCAGTGCGTGTTTCATTATCACTTATCTGAAACACCTTCAGCCAGAGAACTCCCCCAACAGTCCATCAGCTGCAATGCCACTGACCATGCTGCTGCAGTAGAGAAGTGATATGAATATTTTCGTACGTATCCTAGTGAGCGTTTTTGTACTTATGGCTGTAAGTTCTGCAGCTTATGCCACGTGTAGTATTACCCAAGGGTCAGGTTTATTACCGGAAATGACCCTGTCAACGACCGTGTCTGCCGGCAATGATTTACCTGTGGGTGGGGTGTTATTTGATGTGCAGCCCGGGCAGTACTCTTGGTTCGGCCCGAATGGTTACTTGGCCGTCATATGTACCACTACCGCTGATTACTATTTGGGAAGAAAAGTATTAAACATCCGGTATGGTATTGCCAGTGTACAGCCGGGTACCAATGGTCGTACGCAGGTTTATAACACCTCACTTTCAGGTGTTGGCGTCAGAACAGCGCGAGGCTATGCAAATAGAACATTAAATTGTTCACCTACAAATGCGTGTGCAATTGGTCCTGAGGATGGGGATGTAAGTGGAGGAAAATTAAAACTCACTGGCTACACATTTATTAAAACCGGCCCTATCACGCCAGGTGTTATTGACCTGTCTACGATTCCGATAAGCCGCGGTGTATTTGGGCAATTAGGAGCCATGATGGAATTTGGCGGTGTTCGCCTGAAAGGGACACTGCGGATCACGGTTCCGACCTGCACAATTCAGCAGGCAGATAAAAAGGTTAATCTGGGAACCTTTGATATCAACAGTGACTTCTCGGGAACTGACAACGCCACGGCCTGGGTAAATACCGGCGGTATCGTCCTGAACTGTCCCGCAGTCAGTGGTCGGCAGGTTTCCACTATCGAATGGGATGACCGTGATGGCTATACCAAGTTACCGGCACGAACGGCCAATACCTACACGATAGCATTTTCCCGAACCAGTAACACAATAGCGGACGCTGCCCGGGGCATTATCGCCATTGACAGTGCTTCTGCTGGGACAGCGTCCGGTGTCGGGATACAGCTTTCCAGCAAGCCCGGTACTGCAGGGATCATTAATCTTGATAGTGCACATGTCGCTAACCTTCCGCTG
>NZ_WXWO01000066.1:0-14514 GCF_009904845.1 Vibrio sp. V38_P2S17PM301
TTTCGAGCAATATCGAGCCAATTTGCAACGCAATGAAACGTTAACAAAACCTCATACAAACAGAATAAAGACCCAGAAAATAACAAACTAATCATCAATTTAAAGAATAAAAATCCACTCGTTATATGTTTTTGGAGTTTTATATTTTTTATATTTCGAAATTATTCCAAGAACATGATAGTTCAGCTTTTTTTTGTGAACGAGATCGACCTTTAGTCGAAAAGAATTCCATTTCGTGAACTAAGTACTGTTTAGCAATTTGTGCTAACATCGCGGCTCCGTAACGTAGGTCACAATATGCTAACCAGTAACATTCAAAAAAACATTCACCACAGCTATCAGAACCTCAAAGAGCAGCTGGATAACTTTGTACCTCGTCGCGCTCAGAATTATCTGGTGGCGGAAATCGCCAAGACGTTATGTGGTGAGTATCACAAGTCAAATCGCATATTGGTGGCTGAAGCCGGAACCGGCATCGGTAAATCCCTGTCCTATTTAATGGCTGCAATCCCCGTAGCCTTGTTCAACAATCGCAAAGTGGTCATTTCTACGGCCACCGTTGCTTTACAAGAACAGCTGGTCAACAAGGATTTGCCCCTCTATCGTCGCCTCACCGATAAAGAGTTTTCATTCATTCTTGCCAAAGGACGTCAACGTTACTGTTGTGCCGAAAAACTCGCGACCGCCAGCGGTGTCGATGGTGGTCAAATGGCCATGTTTGAAACCAAACCCAAAAAGAAAGACATTGAGTTACTTGAGACGATGTATCGCAGCCTGGCTCAGGGAAAATGGGACGGCGACCGAGACTCTTGGCCAAAGCCCATTCCGGATGAACTCTGGCAACTGATCGTCAGTGATAAACACAGTTGTAATAACAGTATGCCAGCCCATCGTGGCTGCCCGTTCCAAAAAGCGCGTTCTGAACTGGATAAAAACGACGTTATTATTGCCAATCACAGTTTGGTGATGGCGGATTGTGATTTAGGTGGTGGGGTGATACTACCTGAACCGGAAAATACCATTTATGTGTTTGATGAAGCTCATCATCTGCCACATGTAGCTCGTGACCACGCCTCTGCAGCAGCCAGCCTGAAAGGCGCTTCGGCCTGGCTGGAACGACTGAATCAAACGGTATCGAAATTCGCCGGCCTGGCTGACGCGAAACGAGTTAACCGGTTTTTGAGTGAAGTTCAGGACTCAGCACAAGTTTTAATTCCATCGCTCAGTCAGTTGGCTCGTCAGTTCGACCCCACTCATTTTGAAGATAAGATTTATCGCTTTGAAAACGGCGATCTTCCCGACTGGCTGGAAAAAGAAGCACAAGAACTAAAACGGTACTCTCAAAAAGGCGCACAGGCAGTAGCAAAAATTGCCGATCTGATAGCGGAACGGGTAAAAGATGGTGAGTTAGCGAATCGTCTGGCCGAGCCCGCATTGGCTGAACTGGGCTTTTACATTCAGCGTATGGATAACCTTTCTCAGGTCTGGAAATTAATGGCAGAGCCTAAACGGGAAAAAGGCGCCCCGTTGGCGCGCTGGCTTGAACTGAGCCCCGATCGCGAAGGCGATTTTATCGTCAACGTGTCCCCTTTGGAAATAGGATGGCAGCTCGATCAACAGCTTTGGAGTCGCTGCGTGGGAGCGATATTGCTCTCGGCAACGATGCGAGCGCTCAATTCATTCAGCTACTTTTGTCATCAAGCCGGAATCAGCCAAAAAGAAGAGTATGGAACCCGTTTTCTGGCTCTGGCCTCACCGTTTGATTATCAAAATCAGGGAGAACTGTATCTGCCGAAGCTCAAATACGAACCTCAGGCACCACAGTTTACCGACTATCTGGTGGAAATACTGCCCGATCTGATTAAAGACCGTGGGGCCAACCTTGTGTTGTTTGCTTCCTATTGGCAGATGAATCAGGTAGCCGATGCGCTATCAACAGAATTCGTTAAAAGGGGCTGGTCTCTACAAATACAAGGCACTTCGTCCCGAACAGAAATTCTAAATAAACATAAAACGCTGGTTCAATGTCAAAAAACCAGTATTTTATTTGGAACAGGCAGTTTTTCTGAAGGATTAGATCTTCCAGGAGAATTGCTGGAGAACCTGATCATTACTAAAATCCCCTTTGCCGTTCCAACTTCACCCGTTGAACAAGCACACTCTGAGTACATCGAAGCTCGGGGCGGCAACCCGTTTATGCAGATCACCGTCCCGGAAGCGAGCAAAAAGCTGATACAATCCGTAGGTCGTCTGCTGCGTAAGGAGCGCGATTCTGGTAGAGTCGTCATCCTTGACCGACGAATCATTACGAAACGCTACGGCAAAGCTCTGCTAGACTCTTTGCCGCCTTTTAAGCGAACTATCGAATACTAACCACATCGCGTATCGATGCCGTGATGCCTCAGATTAAAAGAGATTTATGGAATTAATTGAGCCGAGCTTGCTCATCGTTTTAGCGCTTGTAGCATTCCTGGCCGGCTTTATTGATGCCGTAGCCGGAGGCGGAGGCATGCTGACTGTACCTGCCCTGCTCTCTTTGGGGTTGCCACCTCATATCGCACTGGGTACTAACAAACTGGCCGCGACGTTTGCCTCCTCCACGGCTGCATTCACCTATTATCGCAAAAAGCTGTTTAAGCCAAAATGTTGGTTTCGAGCTTTTATTGCTACCTTGATCGGGGCGGCGCTCGGCACCCTGTTTGTTGACATGATCAGCACCGACTGGTTAGAAAAAGTTCTGCCATTGATTATTCTGGCAGCGGCGATTTACACCATTTGGCACAAAACGCCGTCGGTCAGCCATAATGCCACCCCACCGCCTTGCGGTAAGTTCCACAAAAAACAGTATGGCCAGGGGCTGATTTTAGGTTTCTACGATGGGATGGCCGGACCTGGGACGGGCGCCTTCTGGACGGTCAGTTCCATGGCCCTCTATCGTCTGAACATTCTGTTGGCATCCGGCGTTGCCAAAGCGATGAACTTTACCAGCAACTTTACCTCTCTGATTACTTTTGCCATTCTTGGTCATATAGACTGGGTGCTGGGCCTGACCATGGGCATTTGCCTGATGGCTGGCGCGTTTGTCGGTGCACATTCTGCGATTCGTTTCGGAGCCAAGTTTATCCGTCCAATCTTCGTCAGCGTCGTCAGCATCCTTGCCGTCAAACTCGCTTATGATGCGTGGTTCGTAAATATATGAGCAAATTTGAACAGTTAAGCAGCACGCTGACACAACTGGCACTGGATGCCGCGCAACTGGATCGCCAGCGCGGCGAACAGTATCAACCACTGTTTGACGAGCGCCTGTTTCGTTGCAAAGGCCGTCTGTTGGTGCCATGCGCAGAAGAAGCGAAGTCAACCTTCGATACGATTTTGCGAGAAGAGCAGGCCGGTATGCTAACCGCCGGACGCGCCGAATATCTGACCGAGCACTTACTCGCTCAGATCAGCGCCATTCAGCGTGAGCTCTCAACACAAAACATCCGCAAAAACGCGCCTCGACATCACCATCATTTCCGCAAACCGATAAATGAGCTATACCAAGATTTGGCTCAGCATCAGGAATGGGAACGGCGACTGATTGATATGGTTCGAGAAAAGGAACGTGCGTTAAGCACCGCACCTTCGTTCCAACAGCACGAAGTGCAAAAGGCGTTACTTGCCACAGAACAACGTCTGAAACGATGCCAGGAAGCGAAAGTTAAACTGGAAAAACAGATCACCTACCGGGAGAAGCATCAGTAGTCATGTCAGACCCTAATTCACTGGAAAACGCGCCAGAAGAAGTCAAACTGGCGGTTGATCTTATCTATTTGCTCGAATCTAACCAAATCGATCCTGAAGTTGCGCTGAAAGCGCTCGACATCGTTAAATCGGATTTGGAAAACCAACTCGCTGAAAGAAGCTCATAAATTATGCTCCAACTTAGTTTTTCTCTAGACCAATTCCTGAGCCAGTACTGGCAAAAAAAACCCGTCGTTATCCGAGGCGGATTTGCAGACTTCGTCGATCCCATCAGTCCGGATGAACTGGCTGGCCTGACCATGGAAGAAGAAATCGATTCTCGCTTTGTTTCTAATCTCGATGGTCAGTGGAGTGCGGAACACGGCCCATTTGACGAAGAAAAATTGACTCAGTTGGGCGAGAGCCACTGGCAACTCATTGTACAGGCCGCCAACCACTGGCATCCGGGCGCCGCTCAACTCGTTGAGCCATTCAAAGCCATGCCTCAATGGTTGTTTGATGACGTCATGGTGTGTTACTCAGCACCCGGTGGCGGTGTCGGCCCACATATTGATCAATACGATGTATTTATTATCCAGGGCCAAGGCAAACGTCGCTGGAGAGTAGGAGCGCTGGACGAAGGGCAATACCAGGAACAATGCCGCACAGATGCGCTGCGTCAAATCGAAGGGTTTGATGCCGTGATTGATGATGTGCTCGAACCGGGCGACATTATTTACATTCCACCCGGTTACCCACATGAAGGCCAAACGCTGGAAGCGTCCATGAGCTATTCGGTTGGGTTCCGTTCACCCAAAGAACAAGAGCTGTTGAGTAATTTCGCCGACTATGTACTGGCGCACGATATGGGTGATGCCCACCTGCACAACCCCGAGTTGCAGGCACGTCAGGCGCACGGCGCTATCAGCCAGACGGATCTGGCGCAACTGGATACCATGCTAAATGCTGCATTGCGCTCGCCGGAGACAGTTCGTCATTTCATGGGCTGTATGCTCAGTCAGTCTCGTCATCAGTTGGATGTGGTAGAGCCAGAAGAGCCGTATCTTGAAGAACAAATCCAGAGCAACCTGTATGCAGGCGACGCGCTGTACAAAGTCTCCGGGCTTCGCGCGCTCTATCATGAAAACGAGCCTCTGACGGCCTTTATTAATGGCGAAGTCTTTCATGTTACTGACGACCAGGCACCGCTGCTACAACATTTGTGCAATGAGGACAGTGTGACTCTGGACGATCTGGAGAGCCATCAGTCACTCGAAACGTTTCAATTGCTGACTCAGTTAGTCAATAAAGGATTCTGGTACTTTCCAGAATATTGATTGAAAAAGGAGCCTTAAGGCTCCTTTTTTACATCGCAGATCTAAACTTTGAATTGTGACACCAGACTCTGCTGGCGTTCCGACATCTGACTGATCTCTGCCCCGACGCTCTCAGACTCTCCCGCCTGATCCAAAATCGTAGCGCTGAGTTCACGGATGTTAGCCACACTTTGATTCACTTCACTGCTGACGGCTTGTTGCTCTTCTGCCGCTTTAACAATCTGACTGTTCATATCATGAATGGAAGCGATAGATCGCAGAATGCGTTCCAACTCAGCCACTGCGTCATTCACCTGACTCGCGGACTGATTCGCCAGCAGATTGCCTTCTTGGATCGCCTCCACCACATCGCGAGTTCCGCGTTGTACTTTATCGATCACGTCGCGAATTTCCCCCACCGAATCCTGAGTCCGGCTGGCCAGGCTGCGTACCTCATCCGCCACGACGGCGAATCCCCGACCTTGGTCGCCCGCTCGCGCAGCTTCAATTGCCGCGTTCAGAGCCAATAAATTCGTTTGTTCTGAAACGCCTTCAATCACCGCCAGAATATCGGTAATGTTCGCGTTGTTTGCCGCCAGCTCTTCGACGATGGGGACTGCTCGGGTCATGCGCTCGACCAGATTCACCATCTCCTGCTGCGAACGGCCAATCACTTGTTGACCGGTGTCCGCAGACTGCTGAGCGGATTCCGCCGCTTCAACGGCCACTTCCGCATTGCTGACAACCAAGCCCGCGGTTTGGGTCATCTCTTCGGCGGCAGTGGCCACCATGTCAACTTCTTTAAACTGAGCCTCACTGCTACTGCGCGTTTGCTGTGCGGCTACTTTAGATTGCTCAGAGATCGCCGCCACTTGGTGCGTGCTGTCGACCACTTGGCGTATCGTGCCCTGTAACTTATCTAAAAATCGATTGAATCCCTGCGCCAATTGACCGATTTCATCCCCTGAATGGGTTTCCAGGCGTTGGGTCAGATCCCCTTCACCGGACGCGATGTCTTCCAGGCGGCGAACCACTTCACGAATGGGTCTGACAATACGTATGGCCAACAAAGTGATGACCGTTAACCCCAGCAATACCAGTACACCTCCCACAATTAACTCGGTTTGCACACCACCAGCAACTTGCTGGCTGATGGTCGCATCCAGAGAGTTGGCATCCGCCAGGACGCTGCTGTCCGGCATCTGGAAAATGACTCCCCAGGTTTGGTTTGCCACTTTGATCGGTGCAAAGACGGTCAGCCAGCGCCGATCCTCACTCCAAAAACTGGCCACCTCCCCACCAAACAACAAATCGGTAAGCTTGTCTGAGGGAAGCGATTTACTGCTGAAAGGGTCACCCGCTTTCAACGCTGAATTATCACTGGCAATCAGTGCACCGCTCAAACTGACAATGTAAACTTGTCCCTGTCCCGCAAACAGACTGGTGTCAGAGGCGCTGGCCACCGATGACAGTCCGTTAAGATTCAGATCAATACCAAAAAAGCCTATCGGCGTGTCATCAATGGAAATCGGTACAGAGATCGATGCCGTCAGCACCGTGCCTTGCTCACTTTCCACCAAACGGGGAGTAGACACGCAGGTATCGCCAGTCGATACAGGACAGAAAAAGCGCTCGCTGTTGGCGGCGTCGTTGATCGCTTGTTCAGACAGGACATGAGGTAAGACATTCTCACCATCAACCGACTGCTGCCAGTATGCAGCAAATCGACCCGCTTCGTTTGAACCGACGTAATCTGCATTTTCATAGTTGTTGTCTTCCCCATCCAGCATCTGAGGTTTAAACACCAGATAGGCGCCACGAATCGACTCAAAGTTGATCACAGATTTACGAACCATTTCGTCTAAGGCCGTGCGCAAATCTTCACTGGCACCAAAGTTTTCTTCACTATTGGTTTTGGTAAACAGAGCATTGGCCGCCAACATTTCTGAGCGGTAAATCGCTTCATTTAAATATTCCGTTACCTCGGTTGCATTGAGCAGAGCCCGAGTTTCAAGTAACTGACTGGATTTCTCTGCCACCGAAGCCGAGCTCTGTTTTTTAATGATTTGTTGATTCGTGACGGCGTTATAAACGGAAAATCCGACCAAAGAGAGAGAAGTCAGTAACAGGCAGCATCCTGCCAATAGCGTGATTTTCCACTGTACTGAAAGCGTTCGCATACAACATCCTTATCGCAAACTAAATGATCTGAAAGCGCTTTACCAGTGTTTAGGTTCTACACCGGCAATTTGCATTGTTTATAAATTAGACCACATTGTTTTTTTATATCAATCGAAAGTTTATAAAAATGTTAAACATCAATTAAGTGTTTAAAACGTCCGCGACGAAGCTCAGGGGAATATTTTCAAGTCGAGCTTCTGTGTTACCATCGAAACAAAGCGTACAAAAGGATAGAAAATGAAAGTTATCAGTTTCAACATCAATGGCCTGCGTGCACGCCTGCATCAGTTACAGGCTCTGATAGATAAACACCAGCCGGATGTGATCGGATTGCAGGAAATCAAGGTTCACGACGAAGCGTTCCCGCTTGAAGCGGTTGAAGCGATGGGCTACAAAGTCTACTTTCATGGTCAGAAAGCACATTACGGTGTTGCCATGTTGTGTAAGCAGGAGCCAATCGAAGTACGTAAAGGGTTCCCGACCGATAACGAAGAACATCAAAAACGCATGATCATGGCGACGTTTCTCAATGAACAAGGCGAAAAAGTCACCGTATTGAACGGTTACTTCCCGCAGGGCGACAACATCAGCCATGAAACCAAATTCCCTTATAAACGCCAGTTCTACAAAGATCTGATGACCTACCTCAATGGTTTCCATACTCAGGATGAGCAGGTAATCGTCATGGGTGACATCAACATCAGCCCGATCGATCTCGATATCGGCATTGGTGAACCAAACCGTTTGCGCTGGCTCAAAACCGGCAAATGTTCGTTCCAACCGGAAGAGCGTGAATGGCTGAAAACCTTGCTTGACTGGGGATTTGAAGACACCTTCCGTAAACTGCACCCAGGCGTCGACGATCAGTTCTCGTGGTTCGATTATCGTTCCAGAGGCTTTGACGATAACCGCGGTCTGCGTATTGATGTGATCCTCGCAACGCCATCACTGGCGGCAAAATGTCAGGAAGCGGGTATCGATTATGAGTTGCGTGGTATCGAAAAGCCCTCAGATCACGCTCCGATCTGGTCAGTCTTTCGCTAAAAACAAAGGGAGGCATAAGCCTCCCTTTATGAACCTTACAAAGGCCACTGAGCGATACCATCAACATTGACCGGACGTGTTGCGAACTCCGTGGTGCAATATCCCGTCTCGGATGTGGCAAAAAACTGCAACGGCATAGCAGCATACCCATTACTGCTGACCTGCAGTTTCGCTTTATCACTAAAAGCAAAACCCCACATTTCGAGGTAAGCGGTCATGTCGCGTGTGGCCACCTTAGACAGTGCCACCAGCAGCCAATCGTTGCGACTCATCGCTTTGGCTTCGTCCAGCGTGTACTGAGCAAAGCCGATACTTGCCCGGCCGCTGTTCCACACCTCAACCGAGTTATCAAGACGATTAAACTCGCGTTCTAGCAAGTGCAGACGCCCCAGCAAGTGCCAGCCATTGCTGACGACATGCTGCGATTGCGCTGACATCATCATCTGAATATAAATACGCGCGCCCCAGCTCCAACCAGTCAAATTTTGTTGCTGCATAAACGTTTGTGGATCCGGTTGGTTGCGACTGCTCTGCAACAACTCAAACAACGCCTTGAAGTCGAGAGACTGACAATCCGGATCCTGACCTGTTTCCTGATAGAAACGCGATTTGCTGTAGTAAGAGTAGAAGTTGGTACTGGCGTGCCCTTCCCAGCCTTCAAAGCGGAAGCGGCTTTTTTCCAGACCGTGGCCCAGTTCGTGCAAATCACCATGCCCCACCGGGTTAAATGCCCAATACGCATCGTAAGGATTTCCTGAACAGCCATAACCACAGTTAGCCTGATCGGCGTTCATGTGTTTCACCATATCTATGGTGTCTATTTGCCAGCCTTGGGCCTGACCGAAATCGTAAATGTCACTGATGTTATCAATTCCCGGACCTTGGAAGCCTGCCAGAGCATGAGGCAAGTTACTGACATAGCGTTCGGTCGCCATCGCCATGTCCGCTGGCGTCGGCCAGGTAACCGCATTGAGCGATTCTTTCATTTTATTTGCCGTCGAATGGACTTCAAAACCTGCGGTGATCAACTCAGCCCAGTCGTATTGGTCTGCATTCAGCGCGTCGATAAACGTTTGATTGTCTTCGCTGCCACGCCAGATTGGATGCAGTCCGATGTTTTCAAAGCGTAAACGGACAGAATGGTCATTGTCATCAAAATGCACCTGAAGCGGCCCACCGTACGCTGACGTGAGGCGAATGCTTTGGCCTGGCTCTAACGGGAACTGCGGCGACGTAAGAAACTTGGGTCGTTTGTACCCCTGGTCGGAAAATTCATGTGTCGCGCCGCTTCTGAGAGTATTGAATGCCACCGCGGTGGCGACCGGGCTATCATCCAGTCGTGTCACCACCACAGTTTCCCCCGGAAAAGCATACACGCCTGCTGCACGAAAATTGCGCTTGGCATTAAGCGTCACCTCCTGAGTGATGCGTGCCACATTAGGAAAGGTACTGCGACCAAAGTTGCCCAGATCAGGTTGTGCCGGATTGACGTCACGTGAGTAGTACTGCGTATAGTCAGCGAAGTAAGCTCGTAAGAAGTCAGCGTCCGCACTGGTGAGCTTATCCATCGGAAAACGGACATGATGACGATAATGATCTGCCAGCAGCAACAACAGTTTCTCGTAGCGATAATCCTCAGAAGCAAACAGATCGATGTTCTGACGATCCAGCGCCATTAACTGCTGCTGGATTGACGTTACTGCCTGATAAAACTGCCCATCCATCTGCGACGCTGCGGCGCAAGTTTTATCGTCACATTGAGACAGGTCGACACCAAAGTCACCGGACTCGAAACGCGCTAGCAGCGTCTGCTGAGCCTGAATATCTTCTGGTAAGTAGCCATTCAGTGTTGTCGCATCCCAGCCATCAACACCCAGTTTTCGCCAATAATTGTCCCCAACATAACGCACATGCAAAAGCTCAAATAACGCCTCACCCAGCGGGTCCATGTGCCCGTTCAGATGCAGGTACAACACCGGAATGCCTCGCGCCATGGCCTCTTTTACCGCACTGGTTACCACCTGTGCACTGGCGCCAGCCGTCGAATGCTGCGAAAGGATCAATAAATCCGGGTCAGCGCTCAAACAGGCCGCCAAAGCCTGACCATCGCATGCGTCCTGCTCGTTGTAGCTGACTTGACCAGGATAGCGAGCGTCCAGCCATGCTCTTGTGCCTTGTTCGTCTTTGAAGTAATAAGATTGATCCAGCTGCGCCAGCACCACTCGCATCTTGTTGCCGGACGTTGATTGCGTCAGCCAGCCAATCAGATTGTCCAGCCATTGGTGCATGGGTTCGTTGACACTGGATGGCGACATAAAACTAGTGCGAAACGGGTTACTGCCTAACACGGCGTAGCGCGCGGAGGACTGCTCTCCTGCCACGCCCAGCGTCATTTTCTGGTCGTCGTAGCCACTGACCATGGCTTTGTTGGTCATCAAGATGGGCGTATTGAAGCCAAATTGAGCCTGTAGCAACGCCGCATCATGGGTTGGATCCCAGTACAAGCCATCAAGCGACTGACCATCCGATACTCCAGATAACTGTGCTTTGATGGCGTCATACTCTACAGCCAGCTCCGCGACATAGCGCCGGCTTTCCTGAATGAATTGGTTGGGATCTGCGACCAGTAAGGCATGGCCCGAAGACAGCGCCTGTTCAAGCCGGGATTGTGAGTCCGGTAAAGGACTCGCATCCGCTTCCGATTGAGACCCATCGTCGCCCGATGGAGTGATGGTGGTGGCGCTACCTTGGTCGCTTTTACTGTCAGAGCCATCGGATCCACCGCAGCCAAACAGCAACACACCGATTATGAGGAAAATAAAACGTCGCAGCATGGTCACACTTCAAGTTAATGCAAAATACTGCGAGTCTACGAAACAAAGTGCAATACTCAAGTTATCAGAAAACTCTGACTCAATAATGCCACCCCGCTTCCAATAAAAAAGCCGATACACAACGGTGTATCGGCTTTTTTGCGCTTAACTTCTCGGCCTCAAATAGGCCAGGAAACGTTTTTCAGCGTATTTGAAACACCACAAAATAATAAACGTCAGACACATATAAAACATACCCGCCGTGAGGAAGGATTCAAATGGCGCGTAATAGCGTGAATTCACCAATCGAGCAGCCCCGGTCAGATCCATGATGGTAATGATGCCCGCTACCGCGCTGCCATGCAGCATGAAGATCACTTCATTACTGTAAGCTGGCAACGCACGACGCAACGCACTTGGCAGTACCACACGCTGATAAGTTTTAAATGTGCTCATCCCATAGGCTTTTGCCGCTTCCACTTCACCTTTCGGCAACCCATTGATCGCGCCCCGAATGATTTCCGCCGTATACGCAGAAGTATTCAGTACAAACGCAACCAAAGCACAGAACCAGGCATTCTCCCACAAGGTGTCTTTGACCGGAAAAAACTGATCCATACCGTAGTAAATCAGATACAACTGCACCAAAAGCGGTGTACCACGGAAAAAGTAAATGAACGCCCAGGACGGCCCGTTAAAAAAATAGTTGGGGCTGTTTCGGGCGATGGCCAATGGAATCGCCACGCATAAACCGATGACCAAGGCCAATGCAACCAACCAAACTGTGGTCCACAAACCGCTCAGGTAGATAGGAAAACTATCGACAATCAGAGAAAAATCCATATCTACCTCGCGTGAATACTGAACTTGCGCTCAACCAATTTCAGCAAACCGGTTGAAACACTGGTAAAGAAGAGGAAGATCAACGCCACCGCCATGTAAAAAGTAAAGGGCATTTTGGTGGATCCCGCAGCCAAAGAACTCATACGAACCATGTCTTCCAGACCGATAATCGATACCAGCGCCGTCGTTTTGAGCAGCACCAACCAGTTGTTACCGAACCCCGGAAGCGCGTGACGAATCATTTGTGGCAACAGAATGCGACGAAACGCAAGTGCTGAGCTCATGCCATAGGCTTTTGCCGCCTCCAGCTCGCCCTTATCAACAGCCATGATCGCGCCACGGAAGGTTTCCGCCATGTAAGCTCCAAAAATAAAGCCGATGGTCAGAATACCCGCGATGAACGGGCTGACATCAATGTAGTCAGGCAGGTAGGAGACCCACTCGTGATTCGGGTCACTGGCTGTAAACCAGTTGTTGAGCCATTCATTCACAGCGTACAAACTGTTGTTTAACATGATCTGGCCGCCGAAGAAGATAAGCATCATCAAAACCAGATCGGGAATACCGCGAATAATGGTGGTGTAAAGAGTGGCGATAGCTCGTGCCCAGCGATACGGCGCCAATTTCGCCAGCGCGCCGAGCATACCGAGTATCATAGCAAGCAGTAGCGACAGAACAGCAACTTCTATCGTCAGAACGGCCCCTTTGAGGATAGAGGCTTCATATCCCTGTAAATTCAGCATAGGTGAGTTCCTGATCCCTAAACTCAAAACTTGAAACCAGCTGCCGGATACCTCTAGGAACAGAAACCAGCAGCCGGGATCACGTTACGGCTTATTTGCCGTATACGTCGTAGTTAAAGTATTTCGCTGCGATATCCTGATAGATGCCTTTTTCACGCAGGGAAAGAATGGCAGCATCCAGTTTCTGAGTCAGGTCTTTATCCTGTTTACGAACAGCGATACCCATGCCTTCACCAAACCACTTAGGATCCGTCAACGAAGGACCAACGAACTCGTAGCCTTCACCGCCAGCTTTGTTCAGCACGCCTTCTTCCAGTGCAGATGCATCACCCAAAACCGCTGCGATACGGCCATTAGCCAGATCCAGATACGCTTCATCGAATGAGCCATAACGTACGATTTCAACTTTTTCACCATAGTTATCTGTCAGGTATTTATCGTGCGTCGTAGCACGCTGAACACCAATTTTTACGCCATCCAAGTTATCGAAATTCAGATTAGCACCTTTTTTCGCGATGAACTTGTTCGGAATCTGCGCATACTTTCCAGTAAAGTCGACTTTCTTCTTACGCTCTTCGGTGATCGACATCGCGGCAATAATGGCATCGTATTTACGAGCCAGCAGTGAAGGAATAATGCCGTCCCAATCCTGGGGAACGATCTTACATTCCACTTGCATCTCTTTACACAGCGCGTTCGCCATGTCGACATCAAATCCTTTCAGCGAACCATCCGCTTCAGTCCAGCTAAATGGAGGGTAAGCACCTTCAATACCGAAGCGAACTGTTTTCCATTCTTTCGCCTGAACGACACCGGTTGATGCAGTAGCAGCGAGTGCTGCAACAAGTAACCACTTTTTCATTTCCATACTCCTGTGATTGTAATTTTTTGTTTATTCATGTTGTGTATTTGCGGCACGCCTTGAGAACACGCGCAGCTGAAAAGGTCTATTTAATAGATAGACGAAATAAACTGTTGCAGTCGTTGAGATTCAGGATTTGTGAACAATCTCGCTGGATCGCCCTGCTCTTCCACCAGTCCTTGATGCAAGAACATGACGTGGTTAGACACATCACGGGCAAAGGCCATCTCATGTGTAACCACCAGCATGGTACGCCCTTCTTCTGCCAAATCTCTCATCACGCCCAAGACTTCACCCACCAACTCAGGATCGAGTGCCGAGGTTGGTTCGTCAAACAACATCACCTCTGGGTCAACCGCCAATGCGCGAGCAATCGCCGCACGCTGTTGCTGACCGCCGGACAAATGTCCAGGATAGTAGTCTTTACGCTCGTAAAGACCGACTTTCTTCAACAACACTTCCGCTTTTTCAATCGCTTCTTTTTTAGGCACACCTAACACGTGAACCGGAGCTTCAATGACGTTCTCCAACACGGTCATGTGCGACCAGAGGTTAAATCCCTGAAAAACCATCGCCAGACGCGAACGGATGCGTTGAACTTGTTTTTCATTAGCAGGAACAGATTCACCGGAACGGTTGTTTTTCATCTGAATCAACTCACCGTTTACCCAGATCTCACCTGCGGTAGGTGTTTCGAGTAGATTGATACAACGAAGGAAGGTGCTTTTACCTGAACCGGAAGAGCCGATGATGGAAATGACATCACCTTTATGAGCTTCCAGTGAGATGCCTTTCAGGACTTCGTTTTGACCGAAGGTTTTGTGCAGATCCTTAATATTCAGCGCTGGTACATCATTCATTGCGCTATTACTCCCTGTATGCAGTTTTTATGCAGTTCCCACCTGCATTTCGCTACAAACTAGCACCCAAAAAAGAATTACGCAACAAATTATTAACCTGTCATTTCTGGATACTATGCCACTTGATAT